>CBFDEA010000325.1:0-3301 GCA_965603695.1 uncultured Rhodospirillaceae bacterium
CTTGTCAGGAAACCTTAAATAAGGAATGCTCCTTAGTAATAGCTATTTAAGACAATAAAAAAGGAATGTGTCATGTCCGATAAAGACGATTACAAAGACTTGTTGAGACAAAAACACTTCCTTGGTGAGGTCGAACAGGCCATTCGATTCGCCAACACCGAACTGATCCATAAACAGATACCGATCCTGAGCAAGGATACAATTCTCGCCTTCGCCGTTCAGGTCGGTAAACTACGCGCCAATTATCTGGAAGCCGCTTTCAGGGTCGGGCTCAATGAAAGCCCGGATGTGCCAACGGACGACATCATCGACGATATTAAAAGAAAACGGGAATTGTTTGAAGAGGCGCGCCTCGCCTTCGATGCCTTGCGCGACGCGATTGAGAAGGGCTACGTCGATATCAAGATTCTAGATTAATCGCGTCCTCGACACTGTCTTTGATCTCAAAAACCGTTTCCAGCCGGGCCAGCTTGAAGACCCGCATCACCGATGGTTTTACTGCGGCGATGGTATACGCCTTGCCCTTCTTGCGGGCGTCCTGAAACGCCTCAAGCAGGCTGGCTATGCCCGAACTGTCGATTACATGGACATCCGACAAATCGACAACAATCGAACTGCCTTTGGGCGCGTTATCGATCAATATGGTTCTGACTTCCCCGGAAAACTCCAAATCAATATCTCCGCTAAAGGAGATAATGACACAGTCCTTTTCAGTCCAGACTTCATGCTTCATCTTGTCACCTTGCCCCCAAAACCAGTGAAACGATACGCTATCGAAATCGGTAACTGCAATTGCAGTTACCCTTAATCAACCAAAGTCCGTCCGGCGTCGGTTAATTTGCAAACCAGCCAGTCGGGCTTCAAGGGGTTGGCGAACCAGGGCTCGGCCCAACCGCGTTCAATACAGCTTCTTACGGTTCGCTCACTGACCTTGCGGCCCTTGTCATCGAAAAGAGGCAATTTTCCTGCCGGTTGATCGCAACCGCGACGAAGCCAGAGCAATTGCTGCGCCGTCGCTTTAGTGTCTGGTTGTTTAGGCTTTTTTGACATTATTGCCCCCCCGGTGATTGCCAGGATTCATGCTACGGCACTTTTACAGGATCAATCAAGCTGAGGCGTTTTAACAGTTGCCACCGCCTGGGCGGCAATACCTTCTTTGCGACCGGTAAAACCAAGCTGCTCCGTCGTTGTCGCTTTGACTGAAACGCGTTGTTGTTGAATTTTCAAGGTAGCCGCCACGGCCGCCCGCATGGCTTGCCGATGCGGGCCGATCTTCGGCTCCTCGCAAATAATGGTGATATCGACATTGACGATTTCACCGCCGCGTTGCCTGACCAAATCACGCGCCTTGGCCAAAAACAGATCAGAAGACGCGTCCTTCCACTGCGCGATGCCCGGCGGGAAATGACTGCCGATATCTTCTTCACCGATCGCCCCAAGCAGCGCGTCGGTCAGGGCGTGCAGGGCGACATCGGCGTCGGAATGCCCGTCGAGGGCGAAAGGGTGCGGGACCTTGACCCCGCACAAAGTCACCTGATCGCCCTGACAGAACCGGTGGACATCAAAGCCCATGCCGGTTCGATGTTCCCAGTTGCCGAGGCTGCGCTCGGCCATTTTCAAGTCTTCCATGGTTGTTATTTTTTCATTTTCAGCACTGCCGTGAACCAGTTCGACAGCCAAACCGGCGATTTGAGCAACCGCAGCATCATCGGTCAGTTGCCCACCTGGGGAGGATTGATGCGCCGCAAGAATATCCAAAAAATGAAAACCTTGCGGCGTCTGGGCACGCCAAAGCCCGGTTCTGTCGACGCCGGTTTTGTTAAATCCTTCGGCACTGCTTTTTAAGGTGTCGTGAACGGGCAGGGCGGCGATGGCACCTTTAGCGTGGCTTAAAGCCGCAATCACCCGATCGATGATGGCCCTTGAGACAAAAGGCCGGGCGGCATCGTGGATGAGAACCAGGTCAGGACCATGCCCGACCAAACTTTCCAAACCCAGGCGCACAGACTGCTGACGGGTCGCGCCGCCTAACACGGGTTCAAGTAAATTCGCGATAATCCCATCGGCTACGGCGGCGTCATACAAATCCCTGTCGTCGGGGTGGATAACGGCCCGCACCGCCGTCACCTGTGGATGATTGGCGAAGGCAGCAAGGGTCCGGCGCAGAAGCGGAAAACCGCCCAGCGGCGCATATTGTTTGGGCAGGTCGCCGCCGAAACGCTGGCCCCGACCGGCAGCTACGACAAGGGCGATGCAACCGCTCATATCAATCCCGCAATAAATAGCATAAAATTTCTGTCCAAAGGGGTCACCGAAGTGCTCTAATTTGCACACGCGTTTCGATATTATAAAGGTAAATTTCCAACCATGATGGAAGAATTTCTGTTTAGCCTGTCCGCCTTAGCCGCCTTGCTGCCTTCGGCCTTTGTCGCCCTGAGACGACGCGACATGGGGCGTGGAGAAGAGGGCAGGGACGGCACGTTCTGGATGACCCTGGCCGTCGCCGTCACTGGCCCCCTTGTTTGGGTCATCGTCAAAATGTCCGGCACCTGGCAAACCGGGTTATCGACCACATTATGGGTGACGGTCGCCGCCTCAATGATAATTTTTGCCGTCCTTACGGTGCTTAACGACAAGGCCTGGCGTCTCACGCCGTTGCTTATTCCCTATATGGCGATCCTGGCGGGGTTCGCTATCCTTGGGCAATATATCCCGGTAGCCCATCCCCTGCCGGTAAACCCCGGTGGCTGGGTTGAGGCCCATATCCTGATATCGGTCGCCACTTATGCTCTTGTCACCATTTCTGCGGTCGCCGCGTTGGCGGCGTTTCTGCAGGAACGCGCGCTCAAAACGAAACGACCGACGACTTTATCGCGCCAGTTACCTTCGGTCGCCGAAAGCGAAAGTCTTCTGGTGCGCTTGTTGATTATTGGGGAAGTCGTGCTGGGGTTGGGCATGGCGACCGGAATAGCAACGCAATACCAGGAAACAGGCGTCTTTATTCACTGGGACCACAAGGCGATCCTGTCGTTGACAACGTTCGCCGTCATCGCCGCTTTGCTCAGCGCCCACTTCATCAGCGGTGTCAGGGGACGCCGGGTAACCCGCATCGTCCTGCTGGCTTACCTGCTGCTGACTTTAGGTTATCCGGGGGTTAAATTTGTCACCGACGTATTAATTGGCTGAATCAGTCCTATTTTCGTTGCTTTTTTGCCACAATTGCACAATAAACAGGCATCTTTTCCAAGCGTCAGATATTCGGGCCACTTTCAGAGTTTAAAGACCATAAAATGAGCATCTC
>CBFDEA010000326.1:0-3295 GCA_965603695.1 uncultured Rhodospirillaceae bacterium
AGGAAAACCTGAAATGGCAGAATTGGCCGGAAGACGGTGTGGCCGAAGAATATGTCGTTAAAGGCAGCCGTGAAGCTAAGGATTTTGTCGGTGCCGTTGTCCGTAACGCGATTACGCCGGGCCAACCGATGACCGATACCCTGGTTGTTCATCCTGGCGAACGCGGCTTTCTTGCCGCCGTCCTGGGTATCGGCAACCGTGCGGTGTCAATCCCGGTCAACGCGACATCCGGTATTTCTGGCTTTATTTTCCCCGGTGACCGCGTCGATCTGATTGTGACATCCAAGTTCAATTCCAAGGATGCGGACGGAAAGGTTCTCAACCGGTTTGTCACCAAGACATTGCTCTCGGGGATTCGCGTTCTCGCTATCGATCAAAAAACAGAAAGCAAGAACGGTGAAGTCAGTCCGGCCAAAACCGTGACCATGGAAGTGACGCCCAAGCAGGCTGAAAAAATAGCCATTGGCTTGGCCATGGGTTCGCTTTCCCTAAGCCTGCAAAGCCTGGCCCGGGACGAAAACAACATGGACGGTAGCGTTGCGATAAATCCTGCTGAGAAAAAAGGACGCGGCTTCACTCTTGATACGGAAGTCAACGCCTTGGTCGCAGGTCTCGTCAAAAGTGGTGGAAAAAAACGCACCGTAAACGTCTTGCGCGGCAGCGAAGCCACGCAGGCAGCATTTTAAGGAAGCCGAGCGATGACACATAACCATCCCATGCCCCTTACCCGGTGTTTTTCCAGGTTAGCCCTGATCGCGGTGGCCGCACTTGTTTTCTCAAGTGCTGCCGCACGCGCGCAGGAAGTTGCCTCGACGACGAGCGGCCCATTGAAGTTGCAGGCCTCTATTGGTCAGAAGGTACAGTTCACCCGCCCGAGCGGCTCCGTCGATGTTGTCGCCAGTTCCGGGCAGTCTCTTGAACTGGAAGTTTCAAAGGGTCGGCTGATCCGTCTTGATCGTCCGGCCGAGACGGTTTTTGTTGCCGATCCGGAAATCGCCAATATTCAGGTCAAATCGCCGAGCTTGATTTACCTGCTTGGTAAAAAGCCCGGTCAAACGACTCTCTACGCCGTCGATAGCAAAGAGCGCGTGTTGGCAAACATCGATATTACCGTGACCCATAATATGGTTCGTCTGCGTAGTATCCTTGATGAGTTGCATCCCGGCTCCGGCGTTCGCGTTGCCAGCATCAACGGGACATTGGTTCTCGATGGGACGGTGCCCTCGGCAAGTGATGCCGAGGACATGCGCCGCCTTGCCGCCGTCTTTGCCGGTGATGAAAAGAATGTCATCAATCGCCTGGGTGTTGCCGCTCCCAATCAGGTCAACTTGCGGGTCCGCGTTGCCGAAGTATCGCGCGGTGTCGATAAGCAGCTTGGCTTCAACTGGTCGATCCTTGGCTCAATTGGCGGTTTCTCACTTGGCCTGGCGACGGCCAATCCGTTTGCCGGTTCGGTGACACAACAGACTTTGAGCGTTGGCACGAAAATCGCCGGCTGGGACTTCAACACCGTCATCGACGCCCTTGAACAAGAAGGTCTGGTCACCGTATTGGCCGAACCAAACTTGACGGCACTTTCGGGCGAGACGGCCAGTTTCCTGGCCGGTGGCGAATTCCCGATCCTGGTTCCCGATTCCAACGGCAGCGTGACCATTGAATTTAAAAAGTTCGGCGTCTCACTGGCCTTTACACCGACACTGCTTGGCCAGGACCGGGTCAATCTGCATGTGCGTCCTGAAGTCAGCCAGCTTTCGACGACCAACTCGGTGACCTTAAGTACCTATGTGGTGCCGTCGCTGACGACACGACGCGCCGAAACGACGGTCGAATTGGGCAGCGGTCAGAGCTTTGCCATCGCTGGATTGCTGCAAAACAATGTCACCCACGACATTTCAAAGTTCCCCGGCCTGGGCGATGTTCCGGTGATTGGTGGACTGTTCAAGTCAGACCGCTTCCAACGCGACGAAAGCGAGCTTGTGATTATCGTCACGCCATACATCGTCAAACCTGTTTCCAACAACAAACTGGCCTTGCCGACCGATGGTTTCGTGCCCCCTCACGATATCGAACGGATTTTCACCGGTGGACTTAACCGCCGGAATGCGAAAGTCGGCCAGCCCGTTACAGTCGGACGTGACGGCAAGACCCTGATCGGCCCGGTTGGTTTTCAACTGGACTAAACCCAGATTTATTCAGGAGAGCGTTATGTTTTTCGGACCCCAAACGATCAAACAATCCCTGGCCGCTGCAACCATGGCCATTGTCGCCGGATGCCAAAGTATTCCTCATGTCGAGGATTGGTCGAACGTTCCCGAGCGCAAGCAGCCGCAGGTCAGCGAAGTCCAATACAGTCATCAAGTTTCATTTAGCCCGGCCAGTGCCGAATTGAGCGGCAGGGAAGGCGAACGGCTGCTGGCTTTCCTTAACAATGCTCAAGCGGCGCGTAAGGATGCGTTTTATCTGGTTTCGGGAAACCCGGAAGTTCCGACAAACTTAAGCGACGCCCGCAAGACAATTGTCGCCGATTACCTATCAACCTTCGGCGTCAAAATAAGATCCTTGTCCAGTGATTTCGGCGTTAAGTCCCCGACGGCTGACGCCGTCAATCTGGTAATTCGCCGTTACGTCGTAACCTTGCCCGGGTGCCCCGACTGGAGCGGCGAACGCTTTACCTACAACAATGTCCCGACCAGTAACTGGGGCTGCGCCAGCGCCACCAACCTTGGCCTGATGGTGGCCGAACCCGGCGATCTTGTTCGCGGTCGTGATGAAGGAAATGCCGACGGCGCGTATGCCGCCACATCGATTGCCAATTACCGCAAGGGTGAAACAAAAAGCATCGTCGCCGAAGAACTCGGCGTCGTAAAAAGTCAGCAGAGTTCGAGCACGAGTGCAGGGGGGGCTCAGTAAATGTCGATGCCCGCCCGTAAAATTTCAACCGCGCGTGCGCCGTTCCTAGCCGTCGTTACCGATGCCGCGACCCACGCCGTGATGGTTGGTGTCGCCCGCGACAACGGCTGGTCGGAAGATCAGGATGGTTCTGCCGCTGAGGCCACCGACGCACTTGCCGCGATCCCGACGCCCGAAACACTGGTGATCGATCTTTCAGGCAGCGCCGACCCGGTTGCCGACATTGATGCCCTGGCCCAGGTTTGTATGGCCGATACCAGAGTCATCGCCATTGGTGATGTCAATGACGTTCAGCTATACCGGAATTTAATGGACATGGGCGTTCAGGATTATTTATGAAAACCGGGTTCGCCCGAGGACTTGAGCGCCGCGATTAA
Organism: uncultured Rhodospirillaceae bacterium; assembly: GCA_965603695.1. Classification (GTDB taxonomy): domain Bacteria; phylum Pseudomonadota; class Alphaproteobacteria; order Rhodospirillales; family JABHCV01; genus JACNJU01. The sequence goes on from CBFDEA010000326.1 coordinate 3,288, forward strand.
CAGCGTCG
>CBFDEA010000327.1:0-3259 GCA_965603695.1 uncultured Rhodospirillaceae bacterium
TTGAGAGAGCTTTTGGGGGGGGGGGAAGCGTCGGCATTGATAAGATTAAATTTTTTATTAGCGGCTAAATGGGCAATGTTTTCTCTTTTGCCGGTGATGAAGTTATCAACACAAGTTATCTGATAGCCATTTTCTAAATTCTCCTGAAATCGTTTGGGTCAGCCGCCGCAGCCGCCAATGGTAACTTTGACCTGCTTGGTGCCTGAGTACACGGAACCGTCACTCATGATGGCAACAGCGCGGACGTTCTGGGTCTTGCCCAGACGCATGCGGGTCGACACTTCGGCCTTGCCCATAGCCGGGGACAAGTTGAAGGACACGACCTCGGGGCTGGGGTTGCCTTCGGCAACCACATGGACCGTTTTGACGTAATCGCCGTCGGTCATCGGACTGTCGACTGAAATGGTGATTGGAACGGTGCTGCCATTTTCGGCGATTTCAGGCAACTTGACCGTTACCTTGCCTTCCTTGACTGCTGCGCCACCTGTCATACCTGACAAATATTTGGTGGCTTCTTCCGGTGTCGCCAGGGCGTTGCTGGAACCCATAGCGGTGCCGGCCAGTGCCAGGGCACCCAGGCCAACGCTTTTAAGCATGGCGCGGCGCCCAATGGCGGTGGTTTTAAATGTATCCTTGGACATTTTTGATCCTTTTAAAAAAAAACGATAATTACTGTGAGTACTGACCTTTGAGCGTCATCAGGTAGGCAATCATGTCTTCGATGTCCTGCGCTCCGACGATTGTCTTGCCCTCAAACTTTTTCAACACATCGTGCGTTCCGGGTTTCAGGAATGCCGGCATGATGGTGTCAGGATTGAGTACCTTCGGATCGACAAGACGCATTCTCAGTTCGGCTTCCGTGAAATGAGAACCGACTTCCGAAATGTCCGGACCGACTTCGCCGTGGAATTGCTCCTCGGGTATCGGCATCACATGGCAGGCCAGGCAGTTGCCCTTCTTGCGGCTGATGGCGATTTTCTTCCCGGCTACCGGATCGCCGGCTTTGCCCGTCAGTGAAGCCGGTATGGTACCGTCGACGATCATGTATTCAGCGGCATTGGCACTGGCAGTTAACGTGCCAAAAAGCGCAACGCCGACAAGGGTGCTTAGAATTGTGCGGTAAGTCATTGTCCCTCCCTAAGCGGTAACACGTGTGGTTCCAATGGAAACCGCGACGTGATCCAAAATCATTCGAAACCTCAGCCATTGCCTCTTTTAGGCTCGAATGGATATTTAAGCATCCCGGTTAAGTACGGGTTTTTATTATTATGATTTGTTGTCTCGATACCCGATCTTGAGTCGGGTTTTTTATATGAAGTTTTGATAATTTAAACGACTTATATGCTTGATTGCAAGCCTCGTTAATATAAAAAAACCCAGAAAACAGGGGTTTCCCTTGGCAGGGTATGGTTTTCCCTAATATCCCTTGTTGCGGTCTGGTTATTGCCTGCCTAAGAGTGCTTTCAGGGCACCGCCAAGGCTGCCTTCTTCCATATATTTAAGGCCGATCAGGCCGCCGATGATGATCGAAATCAATGCGATAAGCGACCCCAGGGCCAGTGTCGACATGCCGGTGATGCCTTGTCCGACGGTGCAGCCAAGGGCAAGAATGCCGCCGATGCCCATGATCGCCGCACCAAACAGGTGGCGTTTCATATCGTCAGTATCGGTAAACGCCTCAATATGGAATGAGCCACTCATCATTGCCATCAGGAACGAGCCGACAATAACCCCGCCGACTGTGGCGATACCGAAGTTGATGGTGGCACCGGTAAAGGTCATCAGATACTGCAGGCTTTCCCCCGCCGGTGAAACGAAGGTGAAAGAAAACAGCGGCACGGGATCGAAGTCGTCAGCCCCCAGAACTCCGGTTATCCACCAGCCCAGCGGGACCATGGCCCCAACGATCAGGCCGCCAAGGATGTTCCCGGGATGCTTTCGAAAGCCCGCGTCCTTGAAGCAATAAACCAGAAGGGCGCCGGCAAAAATTACGGTAAAGCCAAGTCGAAGGTTTTCCGCCTCGCCACCGATGGCCATAGCCAGGATGTCGATCATGCCTTGCGAGGCAAGCCCCATTTCAGCAAGGTCGATATTGCTAAAGGCTTCGAGCTCGACACGAGCGAGGCCGACCAGACCGCGTAGGGTCATATATCCGAAGATGCCCATGACGATAACGACAATGATCGATTTAAGATTGCCGCCGCCGATTCGCACCAGGTTTTTGTTGGCGCAGCCGCCAGCCATGGTCATGCCGAAGCCGAACAGCAGGCCGCCGATAATGGCACCGAGCCAGCCCAGGTTCGTGGTCTGGTAGATGCTTTCGTACAAATCGACCAAGCCCATGATGTGTAAGGCCTGAGCGCCGATAATGGCGACGGCCATAGCCAGCAGCCATGAGCGGAAGCGCGTATAATCTTCCATGAAAACAATATCGGACAGGGCTCCCATGGTGCAGAAATTGGTTTTATTGGCCGTCGCGCCAAAGATGATCCCGGCGGCAAATCCGGCGATCCCGATAAGCGTCGTGATTGGCATTTCTTCCATGGTTTCCCCCCTTGCAAACAGGCATTTATTAACCACCTACCGCTTTCCCCCCAACCTCGGGGAGCTTCAAGTCTAAGTAGGCAGATTATCGAATATGCACAGGTATATAATATAATTTTGTGGCTTCGTATATTCGTTTCTTCTAAACTTATCGTAACGCGGTGCCTGATACGCTTGTATAGATAGGCAACGTTCTTGTTTTTTTGCTCGCTTCACAAGGAAGTGATGGGGGCGTTCGGATTTGTATTCAATAAGTACTACCTCTCACTGCCCAACGGGGGTATATTAGCGAATTCTAATTGCTTGAAGAGGCTCTGTAACGGAGCTTTTGTGTAGGAATACAGGGTATAATTTTTATTATTGTCGGGAGACTATTCAAATGAGTGCTGAGGGCGAAAACACAAAATCAATGTCGATCATCGTCACCAAAGGGACGCTTGATTGGGCATATCCGCCGTTTATTTTGGCGACCACCGCTGCGGCTATGGACGTTAAAGTGACTATGTTCTTTACCTTCTACGGCCTGCAATTGCTGAAAAAGAACCTCGACCATCTGCAGATTTCAACACTCGGCAATCCGGCCATGGAAATGCCGATGATGGGGATGCACATGACCATGCCGAACCTGATGTCGGCGATTCCCGGTGTCGATGCCATGTGCACAACGATGATGAAGAATTTGATCAAGAAAAAGGGCGTCGCCTCAATTCCTGAA
>CBFDEA010000328.1:0-3255 GCA_965603695.1 uncultured Rhodospirillaceae bacterium
TCGGTAAGTTGGCCTTTTTGAGGCCGAAGTTGTTTAGGAGAATTAAGCATTTCAGGTTCTCACAAAATTACCGCAAACCCCTTGAAGTCACTATCTTGGCGTCCATATCTGGACTATCGCCCGGGGTTCTGAAATATTGTCCCGGATTTCCAAATAACCGGTTGAAAAATTGATGACTGTCTATCCAATCATTGTCGCACCTGATCCGCGACTGAAACTTAAAAGCAAGCGCATTGAGCGCGTCGATGATGCCATCCGTAAATTGATGGACGATATGCTGGAGACCATGCACGGCGCCAACGGCATCGGTCTGGCGGCCACCCAAATCGGTGTTCAAAAGCGTCTGATCGTCATCGATACGGCGCGCGAAAACGAAGAACCTGCGCCGTTGTGCATGGCCAACCCGGAAATCATCGGTGTTTCCGATGACGATCAGGTGCGCGAGGAAGGCTGCCTGTCCCTGCCCGAGCAATATTCGGAAGTTGTCAGGCCGGTCAGTGTGCGGGTGCGCTATGTCGACCGTGAAAATGAAATTCGCGAAATGGAGGCCGATGGCATCCTCGCGGTTTGTGTCCAGCACGAGATCGATCACCTGGACGGCATTTTGTTCGTCGATCATATCTCGGCCCTGAAGCGCAACATGATCCTGCGCAAGCTGACGAAAATTAAAAAACAAGAAGCGACAGTTTGATGAACGCGCTCAAGCTGATCTTCATGGGCAGTCCGGATTTTTCCATCCCCGCCTTGCAGGCTTTGCTTGCGCACGGACATCAGATTGTTTGCGTCTACGCCCAACCGCCACGGCCCGCCGGGCGCGGTCATAAAGAAAAACCCTGCCCGGTCCATGCCTACGCGCTGGCGCAGGGGCTTATGGTCAGGACGCCGAAGTCTTTGAAAGATGCCGATGAACAGCAGGCTTTTCAGGCACTGAATGCGGACGCCTGCGTCGTCGTCGCTTACGGCTTGATCCTGCCGATACCCATTCTCGATGCGCCACGCCTGGGGTGCCTGAATATTCACGCATCCCTCTTGCCACGCTGGCGCGGCGCGGCACCGATCCAGCTGGCCATTATTGCCGGTGACGACAAAAGCGGAGTCTCCATCATGGCCATGGACGAAGGCCTTGATACGGGCGCGGTCCTGCTTATGGAGGAAACCCCTATTACCGCGCAGACCACCGCGTCCGACCTACATGACCGGCTAGCCGATCTCGGCGCGGCGATGATCGTCCCGGCCCTGGCAGGCTGCGATCAGGGAACGTTGAGCGCGACCCCGCAAGACCGTGACGGGATCACCTATGCGGCCAAACTGGATCGCCATGAGGGCCGTTTGGATTGGAACTTTGACGCCGATGAGTTGGAACGCCGGGTCCGTGGCCTTAACCCCTGGCCGGGTGTGTGGTTCGAACACGCTGGTGCGCGGATCAAAGTTTTGGCGGCGGCAGTCTGCGAGGGAGCGGGGCAACCGGGAACGCTCCTGGAGGGGCCGCTGAGCATCGCTTGTGGGCGCGGGGCCTTAAAGTTGCTACGGGTGCAAAAACAGGGAAAGGCGGCTATGACGGCAGAAGATTTTCTGCGTGGTTTTGATCTGCCTGTCGGCACGAAGCTGGGCTAGACTTCCCCGTTATCGTCATCATCTTCATCATCAAGACCGGACAGCATCGGTGCCGATGATTCAATTTTCTGGATATTCTCGATGCCTTGTTTCATCTCCGACAAGATGAATTCGGCGCGCTTGAGCGGGCCGCCGGAATCGGCACTGGGGAACAGGTGATGCCAGGCGTCGATCTTGACACTGAGTGCACAAAGCACGCCGCCGATGGTGGTGTGGTAACTTTCGATCAGGGCCTTCACTCGCTGAAAACGCTTGGCCGAAATATTACTCCATAAATCCTGGGTGCCCTGTTCGAAGTTCTCGAAGCGTCCAGTGATTTGGGCCATCAGTTCGTTGACGGTTGACTGCAACATATCGCAGGTTCTCATCAGGTTTTGATCTTGCTTCAGTTGCCAGTTGCCACGAATTTCGTCCATCGAGCCGAGGAACTCCGCGATCACCGGTTCAATTTCGTCGAGGGATTGGCGGTAATAGGAAAGAGACAGGAAGATATCGCCGTAATCTTCAAGGAAGGCAGGGATGTCACCCAGGCCGATGCCTAATTTTTTCGCCATAACATCGAGTTGCTCTCTGGCTTTTTTAACATCGGGATCACGGAACAGGGCAATAATGTCGTCGAAATTCTCGATGTTGAGATCCGTGGAGCCATAAATCTCATTCAGCAGGGCGTGGGTAAAGCCGGTCATGTAGGCGGTCAGGTCGCGGGTTTTGGCCGGCGACAGTTTCAGAGCTTCCTGGTTTTCTACATCAATACCATGTTGACGAAGGGCAATACGCAAGCTGTAGACATCAAAACTGGGCAGCAATGCCAGCTTGCGAAGCAGGGTTAGGTCGGGATGAATTTCATCTTCCGGCCAACCGAATACCGAACCGATGTTGCGGATATCCATTTGGCCACTGCCGGTGCCCTCCTCGGAAAATAGCTCGATAACGCTTTCCAGACGGACGTTTTTGACCATCCGGGCGCGTTTTAGCCCCGGTGTTTGGAACGGCAACATTGCCAGCGGCAAAATATGCAACGCATCCCTGTCGCTGTCATTGATATCAACGATGGCGCTCATATGCCCCGTTCCCTAAAAATTCCTAGCGGTAATATTGCATAACAAACTATTCAGTAGGGGAAAAAATCATTTATAACCAGCCCTCCAACATCAACTGATATGATAACAACGCATATATGACCCGTTATAAACTGACAATCGAATACGATGGCTCTGGTTTCGTTGGCTGGCAGCGCCAGGATAATGGCCTTGGCGTGCAACAATCGCTGGAGGAAGCGATTACAGCTTTCAGCGGGGAATCCCCTCGGGTCCTGGGTGCGGGACGGACGGATTCCGGCGTTCACGCCCTGGCCCAAATTTGCCATTTCGATTTAACCCGTGAGCAGACCACCGATACGGTGCGCGACGCGCTGAATTTTCATTTGCGCAGCGTCCCCGCCGTTGTCCTTGACGCGGCCATCGTCGACGATGATTTTCATTCCCGGTTTTCGGCCACCGGGCGCTCATACACCTATAGAATCACCAACCGGCGGGCGCCGCTGAGCATCGAAAAGGGACACAGCTGGTGGGTTCCGGTGCGGCTCGATGCGCAAGCCATGCACGCGGCGGCACAGGTGCTTGTCGGCAAGCATGATTTTAC
>CBFDEA010000329.1:0-3246 GCA_965603695.1 uncultured Rhodospirillaceae bacterium
ATTAAAACCTGGTTAGGCGGTGTCTGCTGGGTGCCCAGGGCCGTGCGCAGGAACGACAGGACGATGACGATCCGGGTGAACGAGGTGACCATGACCAGCAGCGACGGGGCCAGCGACAGCACCGTGATCAGGGCGATCAACTGAACGATGGTGCTGGTCGTCGAGCCACCCTGGCCGAGATCGAGCGACAACGCCTGGGCGGCGGCGCTATCGGGGTAGATCAGCCAGAGCAGGCCGAAGCTGGCGGCGACAAACGATGAGATAAGGACAGACTTGCGGCGGCTCATGGTTTGTTCTCCGACGGGGCGTCTTTGGGTCGCAAGGCCTTGGGCAGCGGCGGGCCTTGCGGGCTCGGCGGTGTGGTTGACGTATGGGTCGCCTGATGGGCTTCATTGAGGGCCTTGGAAAAGGCGTTCTGCGGTGGCGTGATGGTGCCTTCAATCAACAGTTCGGTGCCCATCCCCAGTAACAGCAGGTGTTCGGTGTCGTCGCGGCGGATCAACACCAGGCGGCGCTTGCCGTCGACGTTGAGGGTTTCGACAATTCCCAAACGGCGCTGCGCGGCATTGCGCGGTGTCGTCGGCAGGCCGAAGCCGAAGCGTCTGGCGGCGACGGTGGCAAGGCCGATCAGCGACAGCACGAAGACAAAGGCGAGGACGAATTTCATGTAATCGGTGAAGTTGAGATCAAGGCCGTCCATGGTGTCTAACTTTCATCGTTGTCTTTGTCATATGCGTCAATGGCGCGTTTGATCGAGGTTTCAAGAGAATGCCCGCCGGCATCGCTGTGGCGGCGGTTTATTTCATCGTCGAGCAGACCCAGGTCTGCGACGATGGCCTGCAGGGCCGCCAAGGTGGCGCCCGCGTCTTGAAGGTCGGCGGCTTCGGCGTTCTCGCATAAAGTCCGGACTTTGCCTTCGAGAATCGCCAGGTCGACGCTTTTGCCCTCGTTCATCAGGCTGCGGGCGGTGGCAATCAGCGAGGAAATCTTCTCTGCCTGGAGCAGGATATCGCCAGCCGTTTGCGCACTCATGTGCTCACTCATGGTGCGGCCTGCGGATCGTCGTCGGTTTGTTGATTCTCGGTTTCCTCGCGTGCTTCCTCTCGTGCTTCCTCTCGTGCTTCCTCTCGTGCTTCCTCTTGGCCTTCGCTGACGAAATCCGGCATGTTGCCGTTGGCCCGGTAGACGTAGGTCAGGATTTCGGCGACGGCGGCAAAGGCCTCGAGCGGGATTTCGCTTTCGATATCGATGGCGCTGAGAATTTCGGCGAGGTCGGCGTCCTGGCGAACCTTGACCCCCTGGGCGAAGGCGATCTGCAGGATCTGTTCGGCGATAGCCCCGCGGCCACCGGCGACGACCTTGGGGGCGAATTCGCTGTCCGGATCATACTCAAGGGCGACGGCGACGGTGTCGGTGCGCTTGCCGCCCTTTCGACCTGCCTTGCCTGAAGCGTTATCTTCATTTGCCAAAATGTTCAAACCACATGCCCAAAAACCGATAGTCCCAACAGTGATCTTTAGGCCAACATGCTTAACATATATTTAAGGATAAATTGTTGGAAAATGCCGGATTTAAGGCCAGTAAACGCCGCCAGTTTTCGGCCAAGTTTCTGATTCCATGAGTCATTCCAGGCGTTTACTCATTGTTAAGCGTTGGAGTCCGATACTAAGGCTTGAAATGGGTAAAACCACTTGCTTTGGGAGCGGGTGGCTTTTGGAAAACAGGTTTGTGGACAGACCATGGAAATAGGCAAGCTAACACTCTTCAGCATCGTCAAGAACCGCCTCAACTGGCTTGGCCAGCGCCAGGAGGTTATCGCGCAGAATATCGCCAATTCCGATACGCCGCGTTATAAGCCCAGCGATTTGAAGGCCTATGACTTTCAGGAGTTGGTGCGTAATAAAACGGCGCAGCTAAATCTCGATGCCAGCGGGCCAAACCATATTCAGGGGAACCGCCGCCGTATCCGCGATTATGCCTCACAAGTCGAACGCCGTCCCTTCGAGACGGCACCCAATGGCAATGCCGTGATTCTGGAAGAGCAAATGGCCAAGCTCAACGAAACGCAAATGAACCATAGTTTGACGACGGAGCTCTACAAGAAGCACCTGAACATGATCAGGATGGCAATCGGCAAGTAAGTGACGGGTCGCTTATGGCCGCTTATGACCATGGGTTTTAAGAAGGTTGGGACAATATGGACGATCTTATGAAGACGATACGGATTTCCGCCGCCGGTATGCGGGCGCAGGGGGCACGTTTGCGCGTTATTTCAGAAAACGTCGCCAATGCCTCCTCCTTGCCGCAAACCCCGGGCGACCTTCCTTATCGGCGCAAGGTGATCACCTTTAAGAACACCCTCGATCGGGCCATCGGCCTGGACACCGTAAGGGTCGCCAAGGTCGTCGACGATAAATCGGAATTCAAGAAAAGCTTCAATCCAAACCATCCGGCGGCCGACGCCGACGGTTATGTGCAGACGCCAAACGTCAACACGATGCTTGAGATGATGGATATGCGCGAGGCGCAGCGGTCCTATGAGGCAAACTTAAGCGTTATCAAGTCGTCAAAAGCGATGCTGTCGAGCACTATCAATATCCTCAGTCGCTAATAATTCAAGAGTCCTAAAAGGAGCACTAACATGGCCATAGCACCCCTTCAGAACGCAGCCAGCGCCGCGTCGGCTTACGCCAAGGCACCGCAGGGCGGGGCTATTGGGCTGAGCGCCCGCGACACGCAAGCGACGCCGTTTGCCGATATGGTCACGGGCGCCTTGAAGCAGGCCATTAATGTGCAAAAGTCCAGCGAGAACATTTCCATGGCGGCGATCACCGATCGCGCCGATATGAGTCAGGTGATCACGTCGGTTGCCGAAGCCGAGGCGACTTTGCAAGCGGTGGTGACGATTCGTGACAAGGTCATCGAAGCCTATCGGGAAATCCTCCGTATGCCGGTTTAGGATACAGTCATGGACGAGGTCGCTGTCCTTGAAGTCGGTCGCCAGGCGCTTCTTGTCATTCTTAAAATATCCGGGCCGATCATGTTGTCGGGGCTGGCGATCGGTCTGGTTATTGCCCTGTTTCAGGCCCTGACGACGATTCAGGAGATGACCCTGACTTTCGTTCCTAAAATCCTCATTATTTTTATCGCCGTCGTTGTTTTTCTGCCCTTCATGATGACGACCCTTATCGATTTTTCCAATATCCTGTTCGATAGAATTGGCAACCTGGGGGGCTAGCGGCCCTT
>CBFDEA010000330.1:0-3240 GCA_965603695.1 uncultured Rhodospirillaceae bacterium
CCTGAAGAATGCCAGCCCACAGGGCCAGCGCCGCATCGCTAATCTTGTTGAAACGGCCAAGGAAACCAAAGGTCATAAAACCATTTTCCAGGCACGGCGGTGGTCCCAGCGGGGGCGGGGACGGGGGGGCTGTGAAGCCAAAATAGCTATCCAGGTAAATTGGCTGTTCAGGGTAAATGCCCGCTTCTTCAGGTGGTGTAATCCATTGTGTCGTCAGCCGGTAGTCGATGGTGGTTAAGCCCGGTGCCAAGTGGCCGATGCCGGTGACCTGTAGGGGGGCCGGTTTGTGGCCGAAGATTTTCAGGCGGTTGCCACGGGTGTGCCCAGAAAGATCGACCAGAATGTCGATGGCGTCGGCGCGGATGGTCGCTGCCAGTTCCGTATCGTCGATATTTTTGATGTCGCGCCATTGGCTGGCGGCGGCTCGCAAAGCCGCGCTGACATCATCGCCAGCCGGGGTGGCGTCGTAGCAGATGACGTCGAAGTTCTGGCGGTCGTGATCGATAATCAAAGGGGCGAAGCCCAGGCAGGCAGAATGTCTGCGGAAGTCGGCCGAAACATAACCGATGCGCAAGCGGCGCTGCGGGTTTTTATCATTTTCATGGGGCCGCATTTGATCGGACAAGGGCACGATGAATGTATCGTTCCAGCGCTTGCGTTCGGCCTGTTGTGCAACCTGGTCAATGTCCGGCAAAAGATCTTGGGTGAAGATCAGGTTGCTGTGGGCAACGGCGTAATCGGCGGTGATGGCCATGGCCTTGCGGTAATTGTCGCAGGCTGATGCGGGTTGTCCCAGTCCATACAAGGCATTGCCCAGGTTGTTATAGGCTTTGCAATGATCGGGATTGATGGCCAGGGTTTTCTCGAAGCAGATCATTGCCTCGTCTTCGCGCTGCATAATGAGAAGCGCGTTGCCAAGGTTGTACTGGGCATCGGTCAAATCCGGATTGATGGCCAGGGCGTTGCGGAAACTGTCTGCGGCTTTGCCTATATTTTGCACTTCATTGTAGACATTGCCCAGGTTGAGATGAGCCTCGGCGAAATCGGGATTAAGGGTGATGGTCCTTTTGAAGGCGGCCTCGGCCTCATCTATCCTGCCTGATTCGAGGAACGCATTGCCAAGAATGAAATAGCCCTCGGCGTTGTCGGGGTTCAGGGTGGTAACCTTGCTGAAGCAGGCGATGGCCTCCTCCAGCTTGCCCTGTTGCTGAAGGGTAAGGCCCAGGTTGTTGTGGGCTTCACCATAAGCGGGATTGATGGCGAGAACCTGCCGGTACCTGGCCACGGCCTCATCCAAACGCGCCAAAATACGCAGGGCATTGCCAAGGTTGTAGTGGGCGTTGAGGTGCCCGGGATTGATGGCCAGGGACGTTTGGTAGCTGGCCACGGCGAGGTCCGCGTCGCCTTGTTCGAGCAGGGCATTGCCAAGGTTGTAGTGGGCTTCGCCATAATTGGGATTAATGGCAATGGCCCTGTGATAACTGGCGACGGCTTCGTCGAGTCGACCCATGTTCTTGAGTATAATAGCAAAGCTGTTATGGGCTTCGGCGTAATCAGGCTTGATCGTCAGGACCCGTGAAATTAGCTCAATGGCCTCGTCATTCCTGCCGATCTTATGGGTGACCATGGCCAGTAAATGCAAAGCGACAGGCTGGTCCGGTTGATCTTGCAACACCTGTCGGCAAGCGCCCTCGGCTTCAACCAGGCGCCCGGCGGCGTGGTGTTGTACGGCAAGGTCGAGGTTCAGCGGAGCCGCCACCGCTGGGGCGGGTTGTTTGCTCTTCGTCGTTTTTAAGGCCAGTTTTTGCTGGCGACGTTTCTCGGCTCTGCTCATGTTATTGCGGTTTCCTGATGTAGGGGGGAAGGTGCCTCGCCCGCGCACCAGCGCCTCCAGATAAGCCGGTAAGATTTTTCAACATCCTTGTGGAATCGAAAATAAACGTCTGAAAAACGCCGCCGCAGTGCTTGGCGTAAAGCGGCAAGGTCCTCGACTCGCCCGGCCCAGTCGAGTGCGATGTCGTGATATTCTTCTGGGCTTCGGGCGACCCAGTCTTCGAGGCCGACAGGCTGACAGATAAAGTCGATAGAGCGGCCGATAATTTTATTTGGCAGCAAAAGTCCAAGAACGGGAACTCCCATCCACATACTGTCCATGGTGGTGATGCCGCCACCATGGGGGAAAGTGTCAAAAACGATATCGACGCGGTTATGGGTTTCAAGATGTTCGCGTTGCTCCGTCTTGCCGAGCAGAATCAAGCGATCCTCGGTGACGCCGAAGGCGGCAAAAGTTTGCTTGATATTTTGCTGCACGGTGGGGTCATCCAATTGACCGAACTTTAGCAACAAGCGGGAATCTGGAACGTCACGAAGAATGCTTCCCCACAAGGCCTGAACATCCTGTGAAGCTTTGCTGAAGCGGCCCAGGAAACCAAAGGTAATGAAACCATTTTTCTGGCATGGCGGCGGCCCGACCGGTGGCGAGTCTTGCGGCGGCGTGTAGGCACAATAGGTATCCAGGTAAACGGGATTTTCGGGGTAAATGTTATCCTCGCCAGGTGGCGTCATCAGGGGGGTCGTCAGCCGGTAGTCTATGGTCGACAGACCAGGTGATAAATGACCGATACCGGTTACCTGAAGGGGTGCCGGTTTGTAGCCGAAGAGACGCAGGCGGTTGTCTACAGTATGACCGGACAGGTCGACCAGGATGTCGATGGCGTCTTCACGGATGATCCGGGCGACCTCCTCATCGCTTTTGTTTCTGATTGGACGCCAGGCCATTGTCGCGGTGCGCAAAGTTTCGCTGATTTCATCGTTTACAAGGCTGGCATCGTAGCAGATGACATCGAAGTTCTCGCGATCATGATCGATGATTAACGGGCCGAACCCTAAATAAGCCGAATGGCGACGGAAGTCGGCCGATACATAGCCAATGCGCAAGCGTCGATCAGGGTCCGGGTTATTGGCATGGGGTTGAATTTTTTCCGCCAGGGGCAGAATGAATTTATCATCCCAACGTTTGCGCTCAGCCTGTTGCTCGGTTTGATCGATGCTCGGGAAAAGGTCTTGGATAAAGATCAAACTGCTGTGCGCCTCGGCGTAATTGGGTTTGATTTCGATGGCTTTGCGGTAGCTCGCCACGGCTTCGTCTGAAAGCTCCAGACCCTGTAGGGCGATGCCACGATTGACATAGGCCTCGGCGTAACCGGGGTTGATGGCGATGGCCTTGTGGTAGCTGTTAAC
>CBFDEA010000331.1:0-3219 GCA_965603695.1 uncultured Rhodospirillaceae bacterium
GACCTCTTTCGACAAGGCCAACCGGACCAGCGCCGACAGCCCGCGCGGTGTCGGCATCGACGAAGCCCTGATGGCCTTCGCCGAAATCCGCGAAACTTACGGGCTTCCTGTGTTGACCGACGTGCATTCGGTCGAACAGTGCGGCGTGCTTGAGCGTTCCGGCGTCGTCGATGTCTTGCAGGTCCCGGCGTTCCTGTGCCGTCAGACCGATTTGCTGGTCGCCGCCGGTAACACCGGACTCACCGTCAACGTCAAGAAAGGGCAGTTCCTCGCCCCTTGGGACATGGCCAACGTCGCCGCCAAGGTCAGGAGCACCGGCAACGATAAGGTCATGGTCTGCGAACGCGGTGCCAGTTTCGGCTACAACACGCTGGTTTCCGATATGCGCGCCTTGCCCGTGTTGGCCAAAACCGGCTGCCCGGTGATCTTCGACGCCACCCATTCCGTCCAGCAACCGGGTGGCCAGGGCAATACCTCTGGCGGCCAGCGCGAATTCGCCGCCGTCCTCGCCCGCGCCGCCGTTTCCATCGGCGTCGCCGGAGTCTTTATCGAGACTCACGAGAATCCCGACGCCGGTCTTAGTGACGGACCAAACATGATTCCGGTCAAACAGTTACCGGCAATCCTTGAGACATTGATTGAATTCGACCGGCTCGCCAAGGCGCACCCGGTTTCCATCTAAATCTGGAGAGAATAAGATGACCGCCATCCTCGATATTCACGCCCGCGAAATCCTCGACAGCCGGGGCAATCCGACGCTTGAGGTCGATGTGACGCTGGAGAGCGGTTCTTTTGGCCGCGCCGCCGTTCCTTCCGGGGCCTCGACCGGCGCCCACGAGGCCGCCGAGCTGCGCGACAATGACAAGGGCCGCTACGGCGGCAAAGGCGTCGAGACGGCGTGTGCCAACGTCGATGGCGAGATTTTCGAGACCCTGTCGGGCATGGACGCCGAAGACCAGTTGCTGATCGACCAGATCATGATCGAACTGGACGGCACCGAAAACAAGTCGCGCCTGGGGGCCAACGCCATCCTCGGTGTTTCCCTGGCGGTCGCCAAGGCGGCGGCGGAAGAGGCCGGTCAGCCGCTGTATACCTACATCGGCGGGGTCAACGCCCACTTGCTGCCGGTGCCGATGATGAACATCATCAACGGCGGCGCCCACGCCGACAATCCCATCGACATTCAGGAATTCATGATCGTTCCCGATGGCGCGGGCAACATCGCCGATGCCGTACGCATGGGGGCGGAAGTCTTTCACGCCCTGAAAAAAGCCCTGCAGGACGCCGGTCACAACACCAACGTCGGTGATGAAGGCGGCTTCGCGCCGGGCCTTTCGAGCACCGACGATGCCCTCGGCTTCATCATGAAGGCCATCGAGGCCGCCGGTTACAAGCCGGGCGAGGATATCTCGCTGGCTTTGGACGCGGCCTCCAGCGAGTTCTACAAAGACGGCAAGTATGAGCTGGCGGGCGAGGGCAAGAGCCTAGACGCCGCCGGAATGTGCGCTTACTACGCCGACCTGGTCGCCCGTTTCCCCATTGTTTCCATCGAAGACGGCCTCGACGAAGACGACTGGGACGGCTGGAAACAACTGACCGATGCCATCGGTGGCAAAGTCCAACTGGTCGGCGACGATTTGTTCGTCACCAACCCTGAGCGCCTGAAGCAGGGCATCGAGCAGGGCATCGCCAATTCGATCCTGATCAAGGTCAACCAGATCGGCACCCTGAGCGAGACCCTGGAAGCCGTAGAGATGGCCCACAAGGCCGGTTACACGGCAGTTATTTCGCACCGTTCCGGGGAAACCGAGGACACCACCATCGCCGACATCGCCGTCGCCACCAATGCCGGGCAGATCAAGACCGGCTCGCTCAGTCGTTCCGACCGCCTGGCTAAATACAACCAACTGATCCGCATCGAGGAATTGCTCGGCCCGGTGGCCCGTTTCGGAAGATCATAAGTTAGGGCATATCCGGGTTATTTTTATCCGCCGATTACAAGAGGGGGCACCCGTCCCAAGCCGTGGCGCAGCAACCATTTGCTACGTTCTTTTTTAGGGATCAATCCGTTCTCCGCCCCCTGCCAGGCCCGTAGGAAATCCATCAGTTCGATAAAATCATCATCCGGCGACAGATTTCCGATCAACCAGGACCAGCGTCCGGGCGCGGCGACGGATATGCGACAACGTTTCTTACAATTGCCAAGACAGGTAATCAGCTCAATCTTGAAAGTGTGGTCCAGCCCCTGTTCTTCAAGCGCCGCCTTCAATGTTTCAGGCAGGGCTTCACCGCCGGCTTTTCCCAGGCGGCGTGATTTATAATCTGGGTGCTGACAATTCGTGCAGACATGAACGACCGCTTCATTCATGCTCGTATCTCCCGGCCCTATGGGTATCAATCGGGCGGATTGGTGCGATATGAAGATGCCCCTCCCGACCGATTAGAATTTCGGCTTCTATGTTGTAGATATCGCTCAACATGTCGGCATTCATCCCCGAATGGCACCAATCATCGGCGATCAAATGCCCATCTTTCATAAAGAGAACCCGCTCGGCAAATCGCGCCGCAAGAGAAAGATCGTGCAGGACACAGACAACAGCCATATTTTTTTCTTTCGCCAAGGCGCGAAGGTTGTCCAATACAAGCATCTGTCGATACAGATCGAGAGCGCTGGTCGGCTCATCAAGCAACATGATTTTAGGCTCCCGGAACAGAACCTGCCCGAGACCGGAAAGTTGACGCTGTCCGCCACTCAAGGAGTCGAGACGTCTGTCGGCAAGTTCAACGACGCCGAATTGCTCAAGTGCCTTATGGGCCGCAATCAGGTCGGCGTCATTGACCCGCAGTCCCAATTTGTCGTGCCGACCCAACAATACCGATTCCAGCACCGTTAAACCGGTTCGCGCCATTCCTTCCTGTGGCAGATAGGCGATTTGATTTCTTGGTGCGCTCATGAAGTCGTCGTCAGTCCCATTCTTAAAGCGAACTTCCCCTTCATCGGCTGATAGAACACCTGCCATGGCTTTGATGAGCGTCGATTTCCCCGCCCCGTTCGGGCCCAGCAGGGCGAGCGTTTCACCGGGGCGAATATTCAGGGAAATGTCCTCAATGATCGTGACGTGATCGATTTTGACTTTCAAGTTATCAACGCGAAGCATCATCGCTCACATCCTTTTCTTGCGAAGAATAAGGAAGAACAGGAAAGGCACGCCGATGACG
>CBFDEA010000332.1:0-3216 GCA_965603695.1 uncultured Rhodospirillaceae bacterium
GATCACTTCTTCGGTGACCACCTGGATCGATGCCGCCAGATCCATGTGACGTTGCGTCAAAAGTTCTTCGGGTCGACGCGGTGGTCCCCCGAACAAATCGTCAAAATGACGGTTGGTCATGGTCAGCCCGGTGCAGTAGTCGAAGTAACGTTGATCGAGACGGAACGAGCCGTCATCCTTGATGTCGATCAGATTATCGAAGATCAAACGGGCGTACTTGGGCTCGCCGTAAGGGGCCAACCCCATCACCTTGTATTCGCCGGAATTGACCCTGAAGCCTGTGTAATAAGTCAGCGCCGAATAAAGCAGGCCGAGGGAATGGGGGAAATGAATTTCCTTGGTCATTTCCAGTTTGTTGCCATGACCGATAGCCACCGAGGTCGTCGCCCACTCTCCGACACCGTCCATGGTCAGGACGCAGGCGTCTTCGAATGGTGAGGGGAAAAAGGCGCTGGCGGCATGGCTGAAATGGTGCTCGGAAAACAATAATTTGTGCATCCAGTCGAAGTCGGCATCGAACTGCTTGAATTGCTTTCTCAACAGATCCTTCTGGAACAGCTTTTCCTTAAGCCAAATAGGAATCGCCATTTTGAAAGAAGAAAATCCTTTTGGCGCAAAGGATAGATAGGTTTCCAGCAAGCGCTCAAACTTCAAAAACGGCTTGTCGTAAAAGGTCACGAAATCGACATCGCTTAAGCTAACTCCAGCTTCCTCAAGGCAATAGGAAATGGCCTGTTCAGGAAAGCCGGAATCATGCTTTTTGCGACTGAAGCGCTCTTCCTGAGCGGCCCCGACAATGCGCCCGTCATCGATCAGGGCGGCGGCACTGTCGTGATAAAAAGCGGAGATCCCGAGAATACGCATATACTTAGAAGATGGTGTAGATGAAGGGAGCGACGGCGGAACCCTGGCTTAAGACGACAAGGCCACCGAAGACCACCATCATGACCAGGATCGGCAGCAACCAGTACTTCTTTCGCTGCCGCATAAACATCCACAACTCGGCAAGAAAACCCAACTGACTATAACTCCTGGCGCTTATTATTCATCGTCACTCTCTGATTTGATCGGAGCATACAGCATCATACGGGGCAACGACGATGTGATTTTAAAGAAAGTTGACCCATCGTTCATAGTGGTCGTTCAGTGATCTGCTAGATATTTCCACAAATTACTTATTCCTTCAGGCTCTTGGCAAGTTCTTTTAGGACCAGGTCGGAAACAATTTCATAACCTTTTGGTGAGTAATGTCCATAAAATAACGATGCTGGATCGGTTTCTTTCGCGAATGTCGAGACAATGTCAATAACGGGAAGTTTTTGGCGAGCAAAAACTTCCAATAGCTTCTGCCGCTGGAAGTCCCGCACATCTTTTTGCCGCCAACTATTGTAACGTGTGGGGCCGGCGAGGTAGACAATCTGGATTTTTCCACCCCATGTGTTGACGGTTTCTTGTGCTTTGACAAGGATATCTTCGAATTCGCCGTACAAGGCCTCGAGGCGTTTTTTCTTTCTTCCCCGAACTGAGCTTATACCGATTGCGTTGCGCACATTCTGAAGCTTGAGGATATTGCTAATCTTACCCCAATTTAAGCCCAAAAAAGGTGTATTGGGATTTGCCTTGGCCGGAGCGCCGACTTCTACCCAAGGCGATACAGAACCCCCGCTTTGACGCTGTTGCTGGACTCTTTTAATCCACTCGTTGAAATTACTATTTACATATCCCTTAATCTTCTCATCAATCGTCTGTTGCTGAGACAGCAAATTCTGTATGAAGTTTCCATCAAGGTATTTTCTAAGTATGGGAATCTTTAGTTCGTCGTGTAAATCCCCATCGATATCGTTGTCTTCCAGGACAAACCAGACAACGACCTTTGGCTTCAGCGCGGGGCCATACTCCCTTAGCGTTGCCAATTGGAATAACGGTCCGGTTCCCAGGCGCCCAAGATTGACGGTTAAAGGGTATTGGGATCGAATTTTGCCGATCATGTGGTCTTTCGGGTCGACACAGGATCCATGCGTGAATGAATCACCAAGGGCCAGGACATCAATATTCTGGTTTTGCCAGATGCCCTGTGGATTATTAAAGCCATGTTCGTCGGCTTTATAAATCTGCCATTTTCCTATTTCATTGCATAACGCCGTCGTGACATTTGAAATAAGCCCAAGTGGCGCAAACTCAATACCGTTGTGAGTGAAGATGGACTTTTGGCCGAGTTCCTTATCGGCAATAATTTGATGTCCGCGAAAAAAAAGATACGGATACGCCTCTATGTCAGTCTTGCGCATATCATGAACGACTTCTATAGCCGATCGAGTGTCACGGTTGTCAGACGTGATTTGGTGGACGGGTTGTCCATAGCCGTATCGTCCATAGAAGTATTGCGTATAGATTTCTGCCGCGTAAGCACCCAGAAGAACCGAAATGACGAGTATGAACGCAAGCTGTTTATTCATTGATATTTTACCTTGAGTTAAAGACATCGTTAGTTCCCGGATATCCTTCAATTCACATCCGGCACCACTCAAATTCCATCGGTCGAGGGGTAAATCTTTCTATGCGAACACAACTATAGCCCGATTGCTCTTTTTAGAACATCAATAATAAATGTTTGATATGAAATCCATTACACGAAACGAGAATACGCATATGCTTAGAAGATGGTGTAGATAAAGGGGGCGACGGCGGAACCCTGGCTTAAGACGACAAGGCCGCCGAAGACCACCATCATGACCAGGATCGGCAACAACCAGTACTTCTTTCGCTGCCGCATAAACATCCACAATTCGGCAAGAAAACCCATTTAGCTTTATCTCCTAGAATTGCCGTTTCATGGACTCAGGCGCCGGTCCCGGTGGGGTTCTGATGATCCAGTAACTCTCGGCGCTTTTATCGAAACCGAGCTTAAGAGGCGTTTTGCCAAGGCTGCGCATGAGGAGGCCGGTCGGCATTACGGTCACGAAAAACAACAAGCCCATGATCAGTGGATTGACGATCTTATGGAGCAACAACCCGAAGCGAAACCACAACTTGTTCAGGGGCTCCAGCAAGCGCGGCATGGTCAGCGCGGCAATAGCGAAAAAAGCCGCGACGATCAGCAGGCCTAAAAATTCCGGAACGTCGACGAACGCCGACAATTCCAGGTTAAAGCCAACCGAGGCGAAGAACACCGGGGCCAAAAAGCCCAAGGTCATAGCGGAAATTTTAGACCTCACC
>CBFDEA010000333.1:0-3212 GCA_965603695.1 uncultured Rhodospirillaceae bacterium
GATAAACCCACTCATGTAATGAGCGCCGTTGAGTTCCTCATCATCTCCCTCATCTCCCTCGTCTTCCAGCTCGACCTCGATGATTGAGCCTTGGTAAATGGATTCCACTTTCTCCAGGATCAGGGCCAGGGGAACGACGTCACCGCTTTCGACTGCCGCGCGGGCCCGTTCGTGATCGGAGATATCATCGGCGGCGGCGTTCCCGCAAATCAGGACCGCCCAAAAGCCGAAAGCATAGAGCCAGTGCAATTTCACGGCATCAGACCCCAAATAGCGGCGATAGAAAGGCCGACAGCGACGCCGACGCGCCACCATCCGACCTGTGCAATGCTTGAGATGTTTTCGTCGGCAGGCACAGATTTATCGCCGGACCACATGGCGCGGGGTAAATTTTCCCTGGTTATAATGCTATGGACGACAACACCAAAAATGTGGATGGCGATGAGGAAACCCAGTAGCCCGGCAACCCCTTCGTGGACTTCTCCCAGAATATTCGACAGGCCCGACGATACGGTGCCAACCAAGGGGCCGACATAACCGTCATCGGAAATGAACAAGCCGCTAAATGAAGTCAATGTCAGGGTCGCTAAAAGAGCAAGGATCATCCAGCCGCCAATGGGATTATGTCCGGCATGATAGGCCGCTTTGGCGGTCAACATACTTTGCCCATAGGCGCGCACCTTCGACCAACCGCGGACAAAGTCTATAAACAAGGCATGACGTGACCCGATAACGCCCCAGATAACGCGAAAGACGATCATCGCCAAAATAGCGATTCCGCCAATGATATGGATGTTGAACAAAGACCCGTGGAATTCCGATGATATCCAGACGACAGCGACCAGCACAAGCAACGACCAATGGAACAGCCTTGTCGGCAGATCCCAGACGCGTACAGTTTTTTGACCTGAAAGACTCTCAGGCTTCGCCTTATCGGCAAATTGCTTATTCAGCATAAAAACGGGTCTCCAGACTTAAATACCAAGGAGCGCTGATAATTCGCAAAAATACCCCCGCTGAGCCTTGCCTGACTTTAATTCTTTAAAGATGAACGTCACCTGAACCGCGACATCAGGTGCCGTTCAGCCTATAATGATTAGCTTACACGAAATTGCTTTACCTAAGGACCCCATCAACGTGTCTGACAGCACAATTAAACAACACAAGGTCAAGGTTTGGGATCTGCCGACAAGGCTGTTCCACTGGTCGCTCGTAACCCTGGTCGTGATCGGCCTGATTACCGGATTCCTGGCCCCCGAATGGTGGATGGGCGTTCATCTGTGGGCCGGTTACGGCACCGTCCTGCTGGTTATCTTCCGCCTCGTCTGGGGTATTTTTGGTTCGGAATATTCCAGGCTGGAAACCTTCACCTTCACACCAAAAGAAGTCTACAGCCATATTCGCGAGGTTTTTTTCCTGCGCCCGACCCATTACATCGGCCATAACCCGGCTGGGGCGCTGATGATCTTCGCCCTGATTTTCATCCTTGTCGGCATCACCCTCAGTGGGCTTTTAGTACTCGGTGGCGAGGAAAATCAAGGACCGCTTGCCGGTGCCGCCAATTATCAGATCGGCGACATGGCCGCTGGCATTCATGCCGGCCTGACCATTATTTTGATGGTTTTGGTCGTCTTTCATCTTGTCGGCGTGTTTACCGAAATGCGGCTGAGTGGGGAAAATCTGATCAAATCCATGATCACCGGTTTCAAGAACGTCCCCGATAGCGACAAGCCACCCACCCACCGCGACGCGCGGCCCCTGGCGGCAGTAACGGCGATGCTCGGCTTCGCCATGATCGCCGGATCCATGTTATGGGCATTTTCGACCATGCCGCCATCGGGGTTGATCAAAATGGCCGAAAACAAAGCTTTTCAGAGTGAATGCGGCGATTGCCACGAAGTTTACCACCCAAGCCTGCTGCCGCGCGCCTCATGGACGACCATGATGGCCAATTTGGACGACCATTTTGGCGAGGACGCCAGTCTGCCGCAAAAAAAGGCCATCGCCATTACGTCATATCTGGCGGCCCACGCGGCAGAAGAATGGGATACGGAGGCGGCGAACCGCTTCCGTAGCGCCTCCGCCGATGCGCCATATCAAATTTCGGCATCGCCCTACTGGGTCCGCAAACACGACGAAATCGCCGAAGAGACGTTCAAGATAAAAGGCGTCGGCGGCAAATCTCATTGCCAGAACTGTCACCAGGACGCCGCAACCGGACGCTTTGACGACCAATTCATCAAAATCCCCAAGAAATAGGAGTACCCCACAATGAAAGCCCTGACCCTCGCCATCGTCCTTAGCGCTCTTGTGCTTGCTTCGATTGGCGTTAGTTCCGCCCAGGCCAACCCGGCCCGCGACGCCATCGTCGCCGCCATCGCCGGCCAGGCTAAAGCCGAAAACCCCGCGTTTGCCGGTTTTTCCGCAAGTGCCGGCGAGGCCTTGTTCCACTCTAAAAATACCGGCGGTAAGCCCGATACGCCTTCGTGCACCACATGCCACGGCGCAACACCGTTCGCGACGGGGCAAACCCGCGCCGGAAAAGTCATCGATCCGATGGCAGTCTCGAAAAACTCCGAGCGTTACACCGATACCGAAAAGGTCGACAAGTGGTTCTTCCGCAATTGCAGTAGCGTCTTCGGCCGGGAATGCACGGCCCAGGAAAAGGGCGACTATCTGATTTTCATGATCTCGCAATAGGAATGCTCAGTTACCAGCACGGCTATCATGCCGGCGGTTTTGCCGATGTCCACAAGCACACCGCCCTGTGCCTTCTGCTGGCCCATCTAGAGCACAAGCCGACGCCATTTTGCGTCATCGACAGCCACGCCGGGCGCGGTCGCTACGACCTGACGGGCGACCAGGCCGGACGCACCGGCGAGTGGCAGGCCGGGATTGGCAAACTGTTCGGTAGCGACGTTACGAGCGCCGGCCTGCGCGCCTATCTCGACGTCGTCACGAGTTTCAACAAGGCGGGCGGCCTGACGACCTATCCGGGCTCACCCGCGATTGCCGCCCGGCTCATGCGACACACCGACCGGTTGGTGCTGATCGAGGCGCACCCGGGCGAGCATGCCGCCTTGTCCGGCACTTTCCGTCATGACCGACGGGTACACATTCACAAGCGCGACGGTTTCGAAGCATTGCCCGCGCTGGTCCCGCCGAACGAGCGACGCGGCCACCAGTCGGTCGACCATCGCCCGGGCCGACTT
>CBFDEA010000334.1:0-3205 GCA_965603695.1 uncultured Rhodospirillaceae bacterium
AGGAGAGAGAGCTGCCCTGGGGAAAACCGGTGCCCTGGATGTGGTTTCCGGCCACAATCGACTGCGGCCCTATATAGATATGCTGGAGCAGGCAGGAATTCGCGTTTCCGTGTTCATTGAACCGGACCTGGCCCAGCTTGACGGTGCCAAGGCCGTTGGCGCGCCTGTCGTGGAGTTGCATGTCGGGGCCTATTGCGATGCCACAGGGGCCGAACAGGAAAGGCAATTGGCACGCATCGTCGCCGCCGCCGCCCATGCCGAAAAAATCGGCCTTGAATGCCATGCCGGCCATGGCCTGACCTTCGATACGGTGGCCCGGGTCGCCGTCATCCCGACAATTGCCGAACTCAACATCGGCCATTTCCTGATAGGCGAGGCGATCTTCACCGGCTTGGAAGAAAGCATCCGTTCCATGCGAAAACTAATGGATGAAGCACGCCCTGCGTCCGCTTAAACTTGACATCTTGGCCTTGCGGTGGCTTGATCTCGGCGATTTTCAAGGAAGCGCGAAAATTCTATTCGCGCCGCACTTATTTACAATGAATGGACAGTCATGAATCCGACCGACGGCACCGACGGCAATAGCCCCACCCATGATAATGAGGCGGCACAAGGCGGTGGCATTAAGGAAACGATTGTCACCATCGTTTACGCCGGGCTGATCGCCCTGGGCATTCGTTCTTTTGCCTATGAGCCATTTTCGATTCCGTCGGGCTCGATGGTTCCGACGTTGCTTGTCGGCGATTATCTGTTTGTCTCCAAGCTTTCCTTTGGTTACAGCAGTTTTTCCTTGCCCTTTAGCTTGCCGCTTATCCCCGATCGTATTTTCTTCAGCGAGCCTGAACGTGGCGACGTCGTTGTCTTCCGGCTGCCAAGCAATACCAACATCGATTACATCAAGCGCTTTGTCGGTCTTCCCGGCGATACAGTCCAGGTCAAACAGGGGATCCTGCAGATCAACGGTAAAGCGGTGAAGCGTGAAAAAGCCGATGATTATTTGATTGAAAATGGATTTGGCAGCGTACGCCGGCTGCCACGGTATCTCGAGACCCTGCCAAACGGTCGCCAGCATTATATTGTCGAAGGCCAGGGCGATGACGGTCCAAGCGACAACACCGAAGTCTTCACAGTCCCTGCCGGCCATTATTTCGCCATGGGCGACAACCGGGACAATTCGCGGGACAGCCGCTATCTGGACGGTGTCGGCTTCATCCCCCGGAAAAATATTATCGGCCGCGCCGAGGTTAAGTTTTTCTCCGTCGATGGCGATGGCTGGAAGTTCTGGCTGTGGCCAAAGAGCGCACGTTTCGAACGTTTTTTTGATGGCATTGAATAAATTAAGCGACATGACAGGCACATTATCAGAACTTGAAACTGCCCTGGGCTATACGTTCTCCAGCCCGCAACTGCTGAGCCTGGCGCTAACTCATTCCAGCCTGGCGAAAAACCGCTCCGAACGAGACCAGACAAACCAGCGCCTTGAATTTCTCGGCGACCGGGTCTTGGGGCTGGTTATCGCCGGGATGATCTATGAAGCGTTCCCTGATGAGGAAGAGGGCGCGATGGCGCGGCGTCACACCGCCCTTGTCCGCAAGGAAGCACTGGCCCGGGTCGCCCTGGAATTATCGCTGGGAGGTTATATTTTGATGGCCCCGTCCGAAGAGGACAGCGGCGGGCGCGACAATGACGCCTTGTTGGCAGACACTTGCGAGGCGATTATCGCGGCGCTGTTCATGGATGGCGGCCTGGGCACTGCCGAGGCTTTTATTCGCCGCCACTGGACGCCCCTGATGTCGCAGGACCTGACGCCGCCCAAGGATGCCAAGACGACCTTGCAGGAATACGTTCAATCGAAGGGAATGAATTTGCCCAGTTACCGCGAAGCCCTAAGGGAAGGCCCGCCGCACGACCCCATCTTCACCATCGAGGTCACCATCGATAATGGCGAGACCGCATCTGGAACCGGAAGGTCGAAGCGACAAGCCGAACAGGTGGCGGCAACTGCCATGCTTGCCCACTTGGGTCTTGATGAAAAGGAGACAGCGTAAATGAGCGGCCCGGAAAACAGCAGTTGCGGTTTTTACGCCCTGATCGGTGCCCCTAATGTCGGCAAGTCGACGCTCGTCAACCGCTTGGTTGGGGCCAAGGTTTCCATCGTCTCGGCCAAAGTTCAGACGACACGGACACGGGTTCTGGGCATCGCCCTGCGCGACCACGCACAGATTATTTTTATCGACACACCGGGCATCTTCGCGCCCAAGCGCCGTCTCGATCGGGCCATGGTCGCCAGCGCCTGGGGCGGCGTTTCCGATGCCGACGGCGTGCTTTTGCTGATTGACGCCAAGCGTGGCATTACCAATGAAACACAAGCAATCATGGACGGCCTGAAAAAGCAGAACCGTCAGGTCATGCTGGCCATCAACAAGATCGATCTGGTCCAGAAGCATGTGCTTCTGGATATGGCTTCAAAGTTATCGGACACCGGTCTTTTTACGGAAATATTCATGATTTCTGCAGAAAACGGGGATGGCGTCGATGACTTGATGGATTTCCTTGCGGCCAATGTCAGCCCCGGCCCGTGGATGTTCCCCGAGGATCAGATTTCAGACATGCCCTCACGGCTGCTCGCCGCAGAGATCACCCGCGAGAAGGTTTTCATGCAATTGCATCAGGAATTGCCCTACGCGGTAACGGTGGAAACCGAAAAGTGGGAACAGCGTGCCGATGGCTCGGCCAGGGTCGATCAACTGATCTTCGTTGAAAAAGCAGGGCAGAAAGCGATCGTCCTGGGCAAGAACGGCGCGCGGATCAAACAAATCGGCGAGGCCGCCCGCAAGGAACTCGAAGAGCTTCTCGGCCACCGGGTCCACCTGTTCCTGTTCGTCAAGGTGCGTGAGAAATGGGGCGACGATCCGGAACGTTATCGCGACTGGGGCCTCGACTTCAACGCCGAATAAGCAACCGCGTTTCTAGGTTTTCTCAGGTTTTTTCGGAGCGATATCGTCAATCCTGGCGGCCCCGGAGCTGCGCCGGTCTATGCCGCCGTTTTCCAGTTTCCATTTTTCGCTTTTACTGACAGCCGCGGCCCATTCATCGGGCTCATCGTCGGGATCGGCAATATCTGTTTCCCTATAGGGCCAGGTGTATTTGTGAACGCTTAAGCGCTCTTCTTCGACCTCGCCATTATCGTATTTTTGCATGGATA
>CBFDEA010000335.1:0-3190 GCA_965603695.1 uncultured Rhodospirillaceae bacterium
AGACGTTCATGTTGCTTTCATCGGACGTTGCCATGAGCAGACCCTGTCCGATATAATGTCCGCCGGTCTTGCGGGGCAGGCCCATGTGGTGGGAGCCGTGCAGCCTGAAGAAGTGGCCGTATTCTGCAAAGATGCAGACGCTGCCCTGCTGCCCTATTATTGCGCCACCCGGAATGTTGAAAACATTGCCCCCAATGGTTTTTTTAATGCCCTTGCCGCAGGACTGCCTCTTCTCTACCCTCACCGTCCGGAAGTTATTGAATTAATAGGCGACCACGAAGTAGGACTGGAAATCGACCCGCTTTCCCCTCAAACCTTACGCGCCGCAATCAGGCAACTTCAAAAGATGGGGAAGGGTATAAATACGATTAGAAGTAACGCCGGGGCCCTTTCAGCAGAGATTTCCTGGCAAGTTGAAGAGCGCAAGCTGGTTGACCATGTGAAAAGCCTGATGGATCGTGAATTTAAAGTCGAAAATAGATAAATGAAAAACAAACGAAAATGAAAGTTCCCTTTGTCGACTTTAATGCATGGGGAGAAGAATACTCCAAACGGCTCCAAGATACCGTTTCTCAGGTCATTTCCGAAGGCGCCTTCATTGGCGGGCCTCATATCGGTGTGTTTGAGAAGGAATTCGCGCGTTATTGCGGGGTCGATTACTGCATAGGAACCGGCAACGGAACCGATGCTATTTTCGTCGCCTTGCGCGCCTTTGGAATTGGCCCGGGTGATGAAGTCATTACCGCCGCCAATTCCTTTATCGCCTCTGCGGAAGCGATCACCATGACCGGGGCAAAGGTGGTTTTTGCCGATTGTTCACCGGATACAGGGACGATAAATGTCAGCGACCTTGAAAAAAGGCTAACACCGCGAACAAAAGCGATTATTCCCGTACATCTGTATGGGTTACCCGCCGATATGATGCCCATTGTTGAACTGGCGCACTCAAAGGGTATTCGGGTTATCGAAGATGCCGCACAAGCACATGGGGCGACATATCAAGGCCGCACCGTCGGTTCACTGGCGGATATAGCCTGTTTCAGTTTTTATCCTGCGAAGAACCTGGGAGCATTCGGTGATGGCGGTTGCATCGTCACCAATGACGGTACGCTTGCGGCATGGATGCGGATGTTTGCCAATCACGGAAGAACGTTGAAATATGACCATGAGTTTGAAGGCATTAACAGCCGCCTCGATACTATTCAAGCAGCCGTCCTTAATGAAAAACTGCAATATCTGGACGAATGGAATGAAAGTCGCAGGCAGGCTGCAAAACTCTATCGACAAGCGCTGGCTGAAACCAATTTACCGTTATTTACTGAACCTGAGGATCGTCAGAGCGTTTATCATCTTTTCGTTACGCGCGTCCCGGACCGCGAACGGGTACGCGCCGCATTATCCGAAGCGGGTATCGACACGGGTATCCACTACCCTGTCGCCTTGCCGGATTTGACCGCCTATAAATATCTGGAAACGTCACCCGATGATTTCCGGGTCGCAAAGTCCTATGCTCGGGAAGTCTTGAGCTTACCTATTTATCCCGGAATTAGTTCCGATCAAATAGAATATGTCGTTTATCAATTATCGACGATAGTCCGGGGACTAAGACAGCCTCGCACAGAGTTTACCGTTCAATGGATTGAGCCATAACTCTTAACAATTAGACGTCAACAATATGCTTTCAGGCAATGCGCTACGAAACGGGACCAACTGGGCGACAGGCTTGCCATTCTTAGTCACGATAATGGCCTCACCCGTTTCTGCAACATCATCCATTAACTGAAGACATTTCGCTTTAAATTCAGACGCCTTACAAGTTCGCATTTTACAATCCCATTCATATCCATGGTTATAACTATAGTCATATTTACATACCGTAACTAATACTTTATCATTCTTTAACGTTATTCAATTTTTAGGTGTGTTACGAGCTACGACAATTACGACACAATTTTTGATTCCGTTGGAACACACCGCCGGAAAATTCTCATTATGTTCAATAAGTTAACTTGGGGGCGAGCCCTACCACCCATGTGACCTTTTGCACGAGCATGTTCAAGCCCAGAGGTGACTCTGGACTGAATCATAGCCCGCTCGTATTCACTAAAAATGCCGAGGAACTGGAACATCATCAAGCGCCAAAGTGGAGCCCGACAGCATCGTCTATTTTGATTGTTGGTGGAGGTATATCCACCTGTATTTCACCAGTATTAACAGGTCAGCATAGGATTTTTTCTAATCACCAAAGCCCCCTTCAGCGCGGTATTAATCCAGCTCGAAAGCGTCCGTATAGTCCAGCTTGAGGGACGGATCCTGCTCTTCTTTCAATAGCACCGCATTACCGACCACCAGCATCTCCGCCTCGGTCCCCATGAAACAGCGGAAGGCGTCTTCCGGGGTACAGACGACGGGTTCGCCGCGAACATTGAAGCTGGTGTTGACGACAACCGGGCAACCGGTCAGTTCCTTGAAGCGGCTGATCAGGGCGTGAAAGGGCGGATTGGTTTCGGCGTGGACACTCTGGATACGGGCCGAATAGTCGACATGGGTGACGGCGGGGATTTCCGAACGGCTGACGTTCAACTTGTCGATGCCGAACAACGCCTGTTCTTGCGGGCTCATCTGGCGGCGGTGTTTGTCAAGAACATCGGCGACAATCAGCATATAGGGGCTGTCGCCATCCAGGTCGAACCAATCGCTTAAGTCCTCGGCCAGTACGGCGGGGGCGAAGGGGCGGAATGATTCCC
The DNA here is from genome assembly GCA_965603695.1 of uncultured Rhodospirillaceae bacterium. Lineage (GTDB taxonomy): Bacteria > Pseudomonadota > Alphaproteobacteria > Rhodospirillales > JABHCV01 > JACNJU01. The sequence continues at coordinate 2,748 of CBFDEA010000335.1, forward strand.
GGTATTTGACTTTCAGATTGAGCAGCTTTTGCATTTCCGGCGAGCGGGCGTCGCCAAGGAAGGAGCGGCCACCGAGCGCGCGCGGGCCAAATTCCATGCGGCCCTGAAACCAGCCGATCGCCTGACCGTCGGCCAGGGCCTGCGCTGTCACCTCGATCATTGCGGCCTCCTCGAGTGTCTCGAACTTGGCCCCGGCCTGTGTCAGGCGCGCGTCGACATCATCCTGGCTATATTCGGGCCCCAGATAAGAGCCTTTCATGGCATCGCCACCGGCCGACACACTACGCGGCTGGTCCTTGTGAACGTGGTAGGCCGCCAGCGCCGCCCCCAACGCCCCGCCGGCGTCCCCGGCGGCTGGTTGAATCCAGATATTTTCGAAAGCGCCATCGCGCAGCACCTTGCCGTTGGCGACACAGTTCAGGGCGACGCCACCGGCCAGACAT
>CBFDEA010000336.1:0-3182 GCA_965603695.1 uncultured Rhodospirillaceae bacterium
CGTTGTTCTGAAACGGCAGCATGCGGCTGATATCGACGTCCCACAAATCCATGGGCGGGCGCTTGTTGACGATCCAGTCAGCCAGCACCTTACCGGCACCGCCTGCGGACTGAATGCCGGTCGAGTTGAATCCGGCGGCTACGTAGAAGTTCTCAACCTCTGGCGTCGGCCCCAACAGGTAACGATCGTCAGGCGTAAAACTTTCCGGGCCATTGAAGAACAGCTGGATGCCGACATTCTCCAAAGCTGGCAGGCGTTGCAGGGCGGTTTCCAGGATTGGCTCGAAATGATCGAAATCATCGGGCAACTGGGTGAAGGAGAACTCCTTGGGGATGCCGCCCATGCTTTCCATGCCCCATGGCTTGGCAATCGGTTCAAACGCGCCCAGCAACAATTTGCCAGCATCCTCCTTATAATAAGCGCAGTTATCAGGGTCGCGCAGAACCGGCAGACCGGGGACCATGCCTTCTAGGTTTTCCGTGACGATGTAAAAATGCTCGGCTGCGTGCAATGGTACGTTTGCTCCGGCCATAAGGCCCAGTTCCCGCGCCCACATTCCGGCGCAGTTAACAACGACTTCGGCCTCAATATCCCCCTTGTCGGTAGCGACACCGGTCACCCTGCCATTCTTGGTGTGAACGGCGCTGACTCTGGTTTCTTCGAATATCCGGGCACCACCGTTTTTTGCACCCCTCGCAAGGGCCTGGGTGACATCAATGGGGTTAACTTTGCCATCCTTTGGCAGGTACACCGCGCCGACAACATCGTCAACGTTGATCAGCGGCCACATGGATTGGGCATCTTTTGGTGAAATCACTTCGACTTCAAGGCCGAAGCATCGCGCCATGGACGCCCCACGTTTCAGCTCCTCAAAGCGGCCCTCATTTGTCGCCAGGCTTAGTGAACCATGCTGCGCAAAGCCGGTCGCCTGTCCCGTCTCCTCTTCAAGGCCGCCAAACAGATCCGCCGTGTATTGCGCCAGGCGGGTCATGTTTTGGGTTGCGCGCAACTGACCGACCAATCCAGCAGCATGCCAGGTGGTGCCGCAGGTCAACTGTTTACGTTCCAATAGCACAACATCCGTCCAGCCTAATTTGGTCAGATGATAAGCCAATGAACAGCCAACGACGCCACCGCCAACGATGACGACCTGAGCTTGGGAGGGAAGGGTTTTTGACATGACGGAACCTCTAAAACTTCAAGAATCAATTATGGTGGCTGGCTCAGCCTTTTGTGTACCAACCGTTATCTACGTAAAGCGCGTTGCCGGTAATGAAGCTGGCTTCGTCGGAGGCTAGGAACAACACTGCCGCGGCGACTTCTTCGGGTTCGCAAATTCGGCCCTGGGCTTCGGCTAGTGCGCCTTCTTCCCATGCCTGCCCGGCAGCGTCCAGTTCATCAATTTCGCGCAAGCCATGGGCCGTTTTGACGAAGCCGGGACAAACGGCGTTACAGCGGATGCCGCGGTCGCGGTATTCTGCGGCGATGACCCTGGACAATTGCAGCACGGCCCCCTTGGTCATGCAGTACAGAGATTCCAGGGGGTACCCGAGTTCCGATGCGATTGATCCGGTAATAACAATCGAGCCACCACCGTTATCGCTCATCTCCTTTACGGCCCGGCGACAAACCAGAAAGGCGGACTTGACGTTGATATCCATCAGGCGGTCGTAATCTTCTTCCGTCGATTCATCGAGGGGCTTCACGGTGATGGTGCCGGCATGATTGAACAGAACATCGTAGGGACCGACGTCCTCGGCGATTTTGTCGAAGGCAGCATTGACCTGATCCGCATTGGAAACATCGGTTTCAATGAACCATGCTTTGCCACCGTTCTTTTCGATCGAGGCGACGACTTCCTCTCCGGCTTGTTTCTGAATATCCAGGATGACGACGGCGGCGCCTTCATTGGCGAATTGCAGGGAAGTGACGCTTCCCATTCCGGCCGCGCCGCCGGTAATAACAACTGTTTTCCCTTCAAATCGACCCGCGCCGACCCGTGGTTTAGGAATTTGTGACATCAAATGTGTCCTCCCTTGGATGTAATATTATTAAAGAAGATCGAGAAAAGTTCCTGCTGAGAAGAAATTTCCAGTTTTGCGTATATGTTGCGGCGATGGATACGCACCGTACCGACGGATATTCCAAGATCCTTGGCAATCGAGTCCGAGGAATGACCTTCGAGCACTTGCGCAACAACCTGGGTTTCCCTTGGCGTCAACCGCTTGGAGAACATGTCGCGAACCCTGTTCTCGATTAATAAATGGTCTTCAGTCTTGTCACCATTGACCATGTCTATATTGAAGTCTTCGGGCACGTCCTGCCAGTGGCGCTTCGCCATACTGACAACGATGGGGACGATGCCGCTCAGCAATCTGAATTCCCTGGCCGAGAAGCGCGGGCTTTCACCCGAACGCATCAGCGAAATCACGACAGCGACACCCTTATCCAGATAAAAGGTGAAGCAAATCTCGTCAGACAGGCCCGTCTGGTTGTAGTAGGAACGATAGTATTCGCTTTGCAAGAAACGGTCGGGGGCTATATCGCGAATTCGATACAACCCTGTATCGACCTTACGTCGGCAGGCTTTGAAAAAAGGATCCAGTAAATAGGGGCCTTTCAGATAGTTATCGACGTAAACAATTCGTTTCTTCGTGAAAAAAGTGTGTGAAAGGCAGATCGGTGTTTCATTGCGGTAATACGCATAAGAAACTGAATCGTCGACATTGGCGAGCACATTCAAGGCATCAACCAGGTGCGGAACAAAGCTGTCATTGCCAATGGAATCAATGCATTGGGCCAGCTTTTCCACCCATGTAGCATTTATGGCATAGGCAATTTTTGTTTGTTTGGGTTTAGTCGTCACGCCAAAACCATCCCTTCTATCCGTTTTTTTAAACAAGGCTATATACCGTTTAGTATATGCATTTATGAGTATATGCCTTAAAACGCATTAATGTTTCAATACACCCAATTCATGAGGTAGTCTACTGTCATTGTGAAAACTATTAAATTAACGATACAGGGTGTGTAAAAAATAATACCCCGTCATTTATGGGAGTGACTAAGTGTCCGCGATTTCCGACATTGCGCAAGACGTTGATATTGAGTTTCGTAACGTTACAAAGCGTTATGGCGATGTTTTGGCAGTCGATGATATTTCCCTGACTGTTGAGCGTGGC
>CBFDEA010000337.1:0-3160 GCA_965603695.1 uncultured Rhodospirillaceae bacterium
TGCCCAGCCCGCCCTCGGTTGAGGGAAGCAGGGATGTCAACGCCCCGACTTCGGCCCGGCCATGATATTCAAGCCATCCGGTCTTTTGCCGCCAGGGCTCGACTATTTTGTGCCACAACGCCAGATATCTTTTTGACGTCATCGGGTGGTATCCCGCCAATGTTTCGATGCCATAGGAATTGAGCAGGCTACCGTGCATCTGAAAGGACAAGGCGCGCACAGGTTGCTCCTGCGCCTTGATGGCTTTGCTAAGCTCCAACAAAACGAGATTCTGTGTGTTTTGATGAAAGTTTCCCCACGAAACCCAAGCCTTGGCATGGTCAATTTTGCTATTAAGATTCACCGCCAGCAGCATTAGAATAAACAGCGCCGGGAGCCATCGCCAAGCTGTGACACTATTTGTCCGGTCATTAAGAAATTGCCAGCCCAGGCCACCGGCAATCATGGCCATCATGCTAAACCCCTGCATAATATAGCCGGTGGAAAAGCCGTTCAAAAATGGCAATAGTGAGACCATAATTACTTTCACCAGACCGGCAGTGAACAACAGCCCAAGCAGGGCGGCAAGAGCAGTCAACAACCGTATCGACATGGCCCGGCGGGCCTTGCCGGCAAAGGAAACGGCGAACCCGCCGAGTAAAATTGCCATGACACCCCACTTTCCGAGTAGAGCCGATTTTGCTATTTCGATGGCTACTGGCATCTCCACATCAAACGTACCACCGACACGTGTTTCGGACAGACCGGACAAGGGGGCGTAAGCCAAAAGGGCGACGATGTCCTGCCAGCGGGCGGCAATGATACCTAAGGAAAAGGCGGCAATGATGGCCCAGTCCATGGGTTTGCGGCGCTTTTCAACAATAAAAAACCAGACTACATAGGTCGCCACCGGCCACGGAACCAATCGGGTGATAAAGCTCGATTGAGCGATCAGAAATCCGCTGATGATGACGCATAACCAGGCATTGAAACTTTTCTTATCGTCCAGCAAATAATGCAGCGCAAGCAGGGTCAGCGGCAGATATCCCGGAACCGCGGTTAAGAAAAATAACTCGCGGAAAAACAGGATTCCATAAGCGCAGCCGGCGAAGGCACTGGCTGCCCGGTCCAGTTTAAAGACCCGGCGACACAGGCCGTAAACGCCGAAAATACCGGCCAGGATCGGGGCCATGACCAGCACCTGAAAGGCCAGCCACGGCGGCAGCAAGGAGAAGGCCCATTGAAAGACCAATGTGTCATAACCCGTCGCCATCATGTCGGTGCCCGCTGCGGCGAAAGGCGTCCAGTTGGCGAAGGGCACATTATTGGAAAAAAAGGCCAGGTAGTATGGAATGACGGAAATATTATCGCCAACGATAAACAGCGAATATTTCCCTAAGATGACGTATTCCAGAATAATAAAGGAGACTGCCGCAGCAAACACACCTGTGAACGGCAAATTTTGTATTTTTGTATAGAGCCTATCCAGCATAACCACCCGCCTGACGTAACAGTTCGATGGTCGCTTTGATGCCACCGGGCATGTCGCCTTTGGCGGTGAAACCATGGGCGGCGATTTTATCGGCGAGCACTTCGTAGGAAAGCTGGTTCATGATCTGGGTATCGACGTAGCTGATTTGCAAATCCGGGACGTGGGCGCGGATGGCGTCAACAACCTGCCGCACGGTGGCGTTGGCGGTGACGACGTTATAGATATTGCCATCGAACAGGTCGTTTTTGATGGTATGGACGACGACAGCCACGGCGTCGCTTAAATCCAGATACGGGCGCTTTTGATCGAGCGCCGTACTCCACACGGTCAAATTTTGGCCCATCACTGCCTGGAAACAGAACTTGTTGACCGCCGTATGAAAGCGCATACCGGGCGCCGTGCCAAAAATGGTGCCGAAGCGAAAGGTGATATGGCGCAAGTTGCCCAGTGCGGCCATTTCCGCCAGCAGGGCTTCTTCTTTCAATTTTGTCTCGGCGTAAGGGCTTTGCGGTTTTAATTCTTCCTCGGAACAGTCTTCATCGACGACATCTTTTTGGGTGCCGTAGACGCTGGTGGTGGACGGGTAAATCAGCTTAACCCCGGCCGCCGCGCAGGCCTCAGCGACATTGCGGGTGGCCGCGAAATTGCGAATTTCAACTTGGTCGGCCTTATCGAAACTGCCCGCCGCGTCGGTGATGGCGGCCAGGTGGATGACCGCGTCAGAACCTTCTATGGCTTCGCTCAAATCCATCTCGGTGACATCGCCTTCGATGAATTTGTAAGTCGCGGAGGTCGGCAAGTCGAACAGCGAGGCATAGCGCTGGGTCGCGAAATCATCGATCATGACGATTTCAAGATTGTCGAAATGCCTGGGCAGTTCACGGATCATGCGCGAGCCGATATGGCCCAAAGCGCCGGTCAGGGTAATTTTCATTTGCTCACATCACTGGTTGAAACGGCTCTACAAAAATCTTCAAAATCGCGCAGGTAATCGCTTTCCCGGTAAACGTCGTCACACAATACCAGCAATACGGTTTTAGGATCGGCGTAAGTTTGCTCGGCCCAGATCATCGGCGGAATATGCAGGGCCTGGCCGGGCTGATCCAGGGTCTCGCTCGACCACCGCTCGCCATCATTTAAGGCCACTTCGACCGAGCCTGACAGGCAGACGAGGACCTGATTGAGTTCCTTGTGGGCGTGGTGGCCGCGCTTCTCGCCACCGGCGACATTGGTGATGGCGAAGAAGCGTTTGATCGGGAACGGGATATGCTTGCCGACCTCGCCGATCACCAAAGAGCCCGCCTCATCGATGAAGGATTGCAATTCGAGGCGCTTGCTCATGATTGATCCTCCGCAACAAAGGCGGCAATGGTCCGCTTGATGCCTTCGGCCAGATCGACTTTCGGCTGCCACTGCGCGTCGGCGCTTAAAGCCGTGATGTCGGCGATGAAATCCCGGCGCTCGATTTCCGACAGGCCTTCGGGCCAGGGGACGTAGGAAATATCGACCTTGATGCCACCTGCGGCGGCGGCTTGCGTCGCGGCCCGGGTGAAGGCGTCCTTAACCAGATGGCCGGTGCCGGTGCCCAAAGCATAATGCTTCCCCGAAACCCGGTCCATGTTGGCACCGGCACAGACGAAGGCCTCGATCACGTCATCGATGAAAATGTAGTCGCGGGTCGAGGACCCC
>CBFDEA010000338.1:0-3157 GCA_965603695.1 uncultured Rhodospirillaceae bacterium
AAACGATTTCCGAACGGGCCCCGCGCCGGGCCATGCCGATGACGTCGTTGACTTGGATTTCCCGGCAGGCACGGACGCAGTTGGTACACTGGATGCAGGCATCCATATTGACCGTCATGGCCGGATGACTGGCGTCGGGGGCGGGCTGCGGGCGGCAGCCGAAGCGGCTTTCCTTGAGGCCCATTTGGTCGGCCATCTGCCAGAATCGGGAGTCCGGATCGGGGCCAATATCGCGTGCGGGCTGATCGGCGATCAGCAGTTCCATCACCATGTTGCGGGCTTTGCTGGCCCGCGCCGAGGCGGATTGAACGCTCATGCCTGCGCTTGGTTGGCGTTTGCAACTGGCCGCCAGGGTGCGCTCGCCGTCGATTTCAACCAGACAGAGGCGGCAATTGCCGTCGGCCCGGTAGTGCTTGTTGAGGCCAGAACACATGTGGGGTATGGCGATATTCAGTCGTTTAGCGATCTGGAAAATACTTTCGCCGGGGCGCGCCTCTACGGACTTGCCGTCAAGGGTGAAGGAGACAGTCTGTGTCATTTCAGGTCTCCTTTGAAGAAATTAAGGGCGCTGAGAACCGGGTTCGGTGCCGCCTGACCAAGGCCGCAGATTGAGGCGTCGGCCATGGCCTCGGCAAGCTCGCGGATCAGTCCCTCGTCCCAGTCCCCGGCCTCAATCATATGCGACAGCTTCTCGCAACCGGCCCGGCACGGGGTGCATTGACCGCAGCTTTCCTCTGCGAAAAAGTCGGTCAGATTGCCCACGACGGCCCTGATATTATCCTTGTCGGACAGAATAACGACGGCGGAAGAGCCGACGAAACAGCCATATTCTTCAAGCGAGCCGAAATCCAGCGGCACATTACCCTTCGACGCGGGCAGGATGCCGCCCGAAGCGCCACCGGGCAGGTAACCGGCAAAAACATGGCCGTCAGCCATGCCACCGCCGTATTGTTCAATCAATTCGGTGACGCTAATGCCAGTCGGCGCCCGCTTGACGCCGGGTTCACGAACCCGCCCGGACAGGGAATAAAAATGCGGACGCCCCTGATTGACATACCAGTCGTCACCTTGGGCAAGGATTTCGGGGATCCAGAAGAGTGTCTCGACGTTATTGACCAACGTCGGGCGACCGAACAGACCTGCCTGGGCAGGATAGGGTGGCCGATTGCGGGGTAGGCCACGCTTTCCCTCAAGGCTTTCCAACAGCGCCGTTTCCTCACCGCAAATATAGGACCCGGCGCCGCGCCTGAGGTGGAAGTTGACGCCTCTGGTCAGGCCCGACGCCTCTATCCTGGAAATGCATGTCTTCAGGATGTTCAGAATATGCGGATATTCGTCTCGAAGGTAAATGTAGATGTCGTCGGCTTCGACTGCCCAGGCGGCGATCAAAGCCCCTTCCAAGACTCTGTGCGGATCGGTTTCCAAGCAGTGCCGGTCCTTGAAGGTACCGGGCTCGCCTTCATCGGCGTTGACCGCGAGGATTCGAGGTTTCGGTGCGTCGAGCAGAAAACGCCACTTGTGGGCGACCGGAAAGCCGGCGCCACCAAGACCCTTGAGGCCAGATTCGCCGACGCCGGAAAGAACATCATCACGTTGGCGTTGCCCATTGAGGCAGTCTTCAAGCACACGGTAACCACCATCGATCGTATAGGTGTTGAAATCCCTGTAAGGCGGGGCGGCGCATTCAATAGCCCCGACGGCTATGGCCTCGACGACGGCGTCGGCATCGGTGTGGGTGAGCCGGTTTTTGCCGACAATGACGGCCGGCGCCTGATCGCAGGCACCCATGCACGGTGCCTCGATCACGCGCACCCCGTCCCCCTGCGTCTGCTTCAGGGTCTCAATCAATTGTTTCGCACCCGCCATTTCACAGGCAATTCCGTCGCAAACACGGATCGTCAGTGCCGGGGGCGGGGCCTCGCCTTCCTTGACCACGTCGAAGTGGGCGTAGAACGAGGCGACCTCGTAAACTTCGGCTTGCGATAATTTAAGTTCCGCTGCCAGCGCCACCAGATGGGCGGCAGATAGATGACCGTGCCTATCCTGGATCAGGTGCAGATATTCAATCAGCAAATCCTTGCGCCGCGGACCGTCGCCAAGCAAACGGCGGACGACATCCAGGGCCTGCCCGTCGATCTGGCGACCCTTGGTGTGTGCGGGCGATTTTGTAGCGTTTCTTGGGGCCATTTATGTTTTGCTTTCCGTTAGCCATTGAATTTTCATTATGGACCTGTTTGCGCATTATGAATATCGTCATTGAAGGCTGGTTTCCTGCCAAGAAAACGACGTATGTTTTCCTAGCGCAGACGTAAAGGGAAATAAGGTTGCCATGCAGGTCGATATAAAAGTCGTGCAATTGTTGAGTTCCAGGTTGTGTCATGACCTGATCGGCCCGGCCGGGGCCATCCACAATGGCATGGAATTATATGAGGAAATGGGCGGCGACGATGGTGGTGACGCCTTGAAAATGGTATCGCTCAGCGTCGCCCAGCTATCCGCCCGCCTGGGTTTCTTTCGCATGGCCTTCGGGTTGGGCGGCTTAAGCGGACGGCAATCGGCGATAAGCGAAGCCAGGCAACTGACAGAAGGCTTCCTTGAAGGCGGGCGCATTAAACTGGATTGGCCCCAGGACGGGGCGGCAGAGCCTTCCACCCCGGTTATCAAAATGTTGCTCAATGTGATCCTGGTGGCAATCGATGCGCTGCCGCGTGGCGGCACTCTTAGCGTCTCTCTGGCCGATCGGGGTGGGGCGGCTGTTGGGGTGGCTGTCAAGGCTGTCGGAGAGGGTGCGCGTTTGAAAGAAGACTTGCGCCGGGCACTGTTTCCCGTCGGTGCTGCAGGTGGCGAGCAGGACCTCAATGCGCACAATATCCATGGCTTTTTCTGCCATCAGCTGGTTCACGGGCTGGCCGCAGAATTGGACGTTTCGGAAGCTGAAAACGAAGTCCTGTTCGTGGTTCTTGTGCAGGGCTAAAATGATAGCTAGACTAAGCAAGATTAAGCAATAACCATAAGGAGTTATGGTGGCTGTTGTCGCTTTGCTCCTAAAACCCTCGACGGGCGGATAAATATTTTTTTGAACAACGATAAACTGCTCGTTTTTTTAAGGGTAAACACAATATAGGTTAAGATTGTTGGAAAAAACTGGGAACGTAAT
>CBFDEA010000339.1:0-3142 GCA_965603695.1 uncultured Rhodospirillaceae bacterium
TCAGCGCCACCCCGGCGATATAGAGCAATAAGCGTTTGGCAAACCCCCGCCTTGCCTTGCCGGATTTGCTCCAGCGACTCTCCGACAGCGCTTCATAGGCCGCAACCAGCGCCGTGACGGCGGCGAAGGACAACTGGAAACTGGCACCGAGCAGACTTTCGGGTTTGATCAAAAGGATCACGCAGGCGGCGAAAGCGATCGATCTGAGCGACAGTCCACGGCGCTCGAAGACAACGCCGAGAAGAACCACCCCGATCATCAGAAAAGCCCGCATTGTCGGCACCGTCGCCCCGGCGATCAGCGCGTAGCAAAAGGCGCAGAGGAGGGCCACAAGCGCCGCCCATTTCTTGATCGGATATGTCAGTGCTACGGGGGCAAACAAAGCCAAAAGCCCCCGAATCCCAAAGAAAACAATGCCCGCGACAAGGCCGATGTGAAGGCCGGAAATAGCCAGAAGATGAGCGATTCCTGAATCGCGGAAGTCATCGAGCACCTGCCCCGGAATGGCCCCGCGAGCGCCGGTCATCAACGCCTGAATGACGCCGCCGACGGCAATCTGGTCGGCTTGGGCAAAGCCGTCGAGGACCCGCTTGCCGATCAAACTGCGCAATCGCGAAAGGCCGCCAAGAGTCGATTGGAACAGACTCGTATCCGCTGCACTATCGCCAGTGGTGGTGACCTTGGCGGCACCGTAGGAAAAGCCAACGGCACCGATGCCCGAGAAAAACAACCGGCGTTGAAAATCGAAAGCACCGGGGGCCGCTGGTGCCGGTGGTGCTGAGAGTTTGGCGCGCAACCATATCCAGTCGCCGATCTTCAAGTCCGGTTGTTTGCCGGTCAAGACGATGCGGATATTTTCCGGGGTCATTTGTGGCCCAAGGCCGCCGATCCGCGCTTTATCGAGGGTCACCCTGAGCCCTTTGGCCCTGAATTCCAAAGTGACGATGCGGCCTTCGACGCTGGTCGGCCCCCTGTCATGGTCGAGCACCGGGGCGTCGATCAAGGCGGTGCGCCATTGGGCCGCGCTGAAGCCGAGACAGCCGAGTGCCGCAACGACGAGGACAAGCGCCACAACAGGGGCGCTGCGGGCCTTGTTCAAAAACAATATAAGCAGGGCTGCAAACAATCCGGCGAGGCCGCTCCACAGCGGCGGCTCAACGCTTAAAGAGAAATAAAAAGCAATGCCTGCGGCCAGCGCGACAGGCGTCCACAGGACAAATCGGCTTTGCTCCATTTCGAACAGCAAATTATACTTATTGCTTGTTTTCAGCAGCTTACCCACCATTTTAAAAATATATTGCTGCGACTGCTAACAGGATGTGATACATAACCAACCAAGTTGACATGGGACTTCCCCCCGAGGTCCCGCCCCAAGCATCAAATCACATAAGTTCAAATTTCGGAAACAGATACCCAGATGACGGTTATTACACGTTTTGCGCCCTCCCCCACAGGCTTCCTTCACATCGGCGGCGCACGCACGGCCTTGTTCAACTGGTTATTCGCCCGCCATCACGGCGGTCAATTCCTGTTGCGGGTCGAGGACACCGACCGCAAACGCTCGACCGACGAAGCGGTCCAGGCCATTTATGCCGGTATGAAGTGGATGGGGCTGGACTGGGACGGCGAGGCCGTCTCGCAATATTCCCGCGCCCAACAACATCGCGAAGCGGTCGATCAGTTGCTGGCCAGTGGCAATGCGTACAAATGCTATTGCTCGCCCGATGAGTTGACGCAAATGCGCGAATTGGCTCGCAGTGAAGGTCGTCCCATGCGTTACGACGGGCGCTGGCGCGATAAAACGCCCGAAGACGCCCCGCAAGGCATAGACCCGGTCATCCGCCTGAAGGCACCCCGCGAAGGTGAGACGATCATCAACGATCTGGTGCAAGGCCAGGTCACTGTCGCCAACGACCAGATGGATGACATGGTGCTGTTGCGCGCCGATGGCACGCCGACCTACATGCTGGCCGTCGTTGTCGATGACCACGACATGGGCATTACCCACGTCATTCGCGGCGATGACCACCTGACCAACGCCTTTCGCCAGTACCAGCTTTATCTGGCACTCGGTTGGAACGTTCCGGAATTCGCCCATATCCCGCTTATTCACGGGGCTGACGGGGCCAAACTGTCGAAACGCCATGGTGCCCTGGGCGTTGAGAGCTACCGCGATGACGGCTTCCTGCCCGAGGCCATGCGCAATTACCTTTTACGCCTGGGCTGGGCCCACGGCGACGAAGAATTCATCCCCACCGACAAGGCAATCGAATGGTTCGACCTGGACGGCGTCGGTAAATCGGCGTCGCGTTTCGATGTCGCCAAGCTGACCAACCTGAACGCCCAGTATATGCGAGAGGCCGAAGGCGACAGACTGGTGGAATTGATTGAGCCGTCTTTAAGCACGCGCCTTGGCCGAGACTTAAGCGAGGTCGAAAAAAGCCGCCTTCACAGGGGCATAAATGGCCTGAAAGAGCGCGCAAAAACCCTCGTCGAGCTGAGCGATAGCGCCTTCTTCTACATTGCCCCCAGGCCTTTGCAAATGAACGAAAAGGCCGCGAAACTGCTCGCCGAGGACGGCCGGCAGAAAATCGCCAGCCTGCGTGAAGTGCTTGCAGATCTTGATTTGTGGGGCCAGGAAACGACCGAAAACGCCGTTAAACAACTGGCCGAAACGCAGGACATTAAACTTGGCAAACTTGCCCAACCCCTGCGCGCCGCCCTGAGCGGATCAAACGTCTCGCCGGGGATTTTCGACGTCATGGACGTGCTTGGCCGCGAAGAAACCCTGGGGCGTCTCGATGACGTTCTATAAGTCACCAGAATTGTGTATAATCAACGAAGCTAACGAAACCATTTTATAGGAGGATCCTTTATGTCTAAAGAACCAGCGCCCGTGGAAAAAAATGCCTTTACCCTAAAAGACAACCGCAGCGGCGAAACCTATGATTTGGACGTCCTGACAGGCACGACCGGCCCTGAAGTTATCGATGTCCGCAAGCTGTACTCTGAAACCGGGCGCTTCACCTACGATCCCGGCTTCACCTCGACAGGCAGTTGCGAATCGGCAATCACCTTCATCGACGGCGAAAAGGGAATTCTTCGTTACCGCGGCTACCCGATCGACCAGTTGGCGGAAAAA
>CBFDEA010000340.1:0-3131 GCA_965603695.1 uncultured Rhodospirillaceae bacterium
CGGTGGCTTGAGCGGGCGGCCTCTGTTCGAACCTTCGACCCGGGTGCTCGCGCAGATGTATCAATTGACGGCGGGGAAAATTCCGCTGATCGGCGTCGGCGGAATTGCCAGCGGTGCCGATGCCTATGCCAAGATCAGGGCCGGGGCCAGTTTGGTTCAGTTTTATTCGGCCATGGTCTATCATGGGCCGGGACTGGTTCAGACGATCAAGGCCGACCTGGCCGGGCTTATCAAGTCAGATGGCTTCTCCTCGATCAGCCAGGCCATCGGTGCCGATCACAGAAACGAAGGCGGCTGAGATGTCTCTGGTTTCCACATTTGAAATTCTCAGCCTTAAAGGCGGCAAGTGGGAAGTCATGGCCGTCGTCGACAGCAAGGCCCGGGCCATCGGCCAGGCCGAGCAGATTTTGCACGACGGCTTTTTTTCGGCCATTGAGGTGATCGAGGAACGCTACGACGAAGACAGTGGTGAAAGTCATTTCCTGGTCGTCTTCAACAAGGTCAAGACGCTCCACAAAACCAAGGAACAATACACCGGCCCGGAACGCCGCAAGGGCAAGGAATGGCGACAAGACCCGAAGAAGTATGGCCGCGAGCAAAGGCAGAAACACGACAGGGAAGATGCCCGCCGCGACGCCATATTCACCGAGATGATGGTCAGGCGGGCGCTCATCCTGATGTTGATTCTGGGACTGGGCGTGCTCGCCATCACCACCATCGTCGAAAGCCTGAAAGTCCCTTAAGGCAGGAACTGTTCCTTGAGGATGCGTTCTTCGAAATTGTGATCCCGGTCATGCAGCATGGTGATGGTTCTGGAACGGTCTTCCATGACCGTGACGCTGGCGACCCGGCGAATTTCCGTGTAATCGGCGACGGCGCTGACTTTGCGCTTTTCCGGATCGAGGATTTCGAATGTCACCGTGGCATCTTGTGGCAGCAGGGCGCCACCCCAGCGCCGCGGCCTGAAGGCGCAGATTGGCGTCAACGCCAGCAGCCCGGCACCCAAGGGAATAATCGGGCCTTGCGCCGAAAGGTTATAGGCGGTGCTCCCCGCCGGAGTGGCGAGCAGAACGCCATCGCAAATCATCCCGGCCATCCGTTCGATGCCATCGACCTGGATGTTGATCTTGGCGGCCAGCCGGGTTTGCCGCAGCAATGAGACCTCGTTGATGGCGATGGCCGTATGCTTTTTGCCGTTGACGTCCGTCGCCTTCATGATCAGTGGCTGAACGGCCATGGCGTCGGCTTTGTTGATGCGCCGTTTCAGGGCATTTTCCGAATAGCCATTCAACAGAAATCCGACAGAACCCCGGTTCATACCGTAAATCGGCACGCCGTGATTCATATAGCGGTGCAGGGTGCGCAGCATGAAGCCGTCACCGCCGAGGGCGACAATGACATCGGCTTTGGCGACCGAAACATGATCGTACTTGGCTTTCAGCCGTTTCAGGGCTTCCTGGGCGCGCGGCTGGCGGGCGGCGGTGAAGGCGATTTTTTTAACCATGGCGGCAGTATAACCGAGCTTTAGCGGCAATCAACCACCGGTCATGCTCATGTGGCGTGACAGGGCCGGGCCGCCGTTGCCCGGTTCGATGACGAATTCATGGGCTTTCGGCTTGCGGCCGATGGCTTCCTCGATCGCCGCGATCAGGGCGGCGTCGCCTTCACTGGCCCGCAAGGGGCTACGTAGGTCGGCGTTATCGTCTTGGCCTAAGCACATAAACAGCTTGCCGGTACAGGTCACCCGGACGCGGTTGCAGGTGGCGCAGAAGTTATGGCTGAGCGGCGAGATAAAGCCGGCGCGCTGGCCGGTCTCCTCGACGTCGGTATAGCGCGACGGGCCGCCGGTGTAGTGATCGCAGTCGCTTAAGGTCCAGTCTTTTTCCAGGGTTTTGCGGACTTCCGCGACCGGCAGGTACTGGGTCGTGCGGTCGCCGCCGATATCGCCCAGCGGCATGGTCTCGATAAAAGTAATGTCGAAGCCCTGCTCGCCGCACCAGCCCAGCAGGGTGGAGAACTGGTCTTCGTTGAAGTCTTTGACGGCGACCGTGTTGATCTTGATGGCCAGCCCGGCACGGCGGGCGGCGTCAAGCCCGGCCTGGACCTGCGCCAGTTTGCCGCCGCGGGTGATTTCTCTGAATTTATCGGCGTCCAGAGTGTCGATTGAAACATTCAGTCGCCTGACCCCGCAGTCGAACAATTCATCGGCATATTTTTCAAGCTGGCTGCCATTGGTCGTCAGCGTCAGCTCATCGAGGCCACCGCCGTTTAGGTGCCTGCCGAGCGAGCGGATCAGGCCGATCACGCCGCGCCGGACCAAAGGCTCGCCGCCGGTCAGACGAATTTTGCGAATGCCCTTGGCGACGAAGGCGCTGCACAGGCGGTCCAGTTCCTCAAGGCTGAGGACATCGTTCTTCGGCAGGAAGGTCATGTCTTCTGCCATGCAATAAGTGCAGCGGAAGTCGCATCGGTCTGTCACCGATACCCTAAGGTATGAAATGTTGCGGCCTAGCGGATCGATCATCGGGCTGGTATTCTCAAGCTGAAAAAAAACTAGTTGGTGAACCTAGCTATAATTTTAGTCATAGGCCAAAGAAAATGTCGCCCATAACTTATGTGTGGTTGTTAGGATGGCCGGATCGGGCTTTTTATGTTTTATGATGGGGCTTGATGAAGCCTGACTGCTAGAGGGAGACGCTGCGCTGTCCGAACTGATGAACACCCACGAGGTCGCCCAGTACCTGCGCGTCAAGGAGCGCAAGGTCTACGATCTGGTGCGCAAAAAGCAGATCCCGTGTACCCGGGCCAGTGGCAAATGGCTGTTCCCCAAACACCTGATCGACCGCTGGCTGACCGGCGATATGGAATCCCTCGGCGGCGACGAGCGGGTCCGCGCCGCGCCGCCACCGGTTATCGCCGGTTCGCACGATCCCTTGCTCGACTGGGCGTTGCTCGAATCCAACTGCGGCCTGGCCCTGCTCGGCGGCGGCAGTCTCAACGGCCTCAAGCGCTTCGTCGCCGGTGAAGTGCTGGCCTGCGGCATGCATGTGCTTGATGGCAAAACCGGCAACTACAATGTGCAGGCTCTGTTCGACGCCTTCGACGCCAGCCCGCCGGGCGATCTGGTGCTC
>CBFDEA010000341.1:0-3120 GCA_965603695.1 uncultured Rhodospirillaceae bacterium
AGCAAAGGGCAGACCGAAGCGTCTTACGCTGTCGGCCTTAAGCCCGGACAGACCCTGCGCTTTGTCGTTATTCCGCAGGCCCTGCGGGTTATCATTCCGCCGTTGACATCGCAGTATCTGAATTTGACCAAGAACTCATCCCTTGCCGCCGCTATCGCCTATCCCGATCTGGTGCTTGTGTTTGCCGGTACGGTGCTGATGCAGACAGGTCAGGCTGTCGAGGTGATTGCCATTACCATGGGCGTCTATTTGAGCATCTCTCTGCTGATTTCGGCCTTCATGAATTGGTACAACAATAAAATGGCATTGGTGGAGCGCTGATCATGACTGAACAAAAATCCACCACTCATGAACTTGGCAGCCATCCTGATTGGACGCCGCCGGCCACGACAGTCGGGGCTCTCGGTTGGATGCGGGCCAATCTGTTTTCCTCACCATTGAATTTCGCTTTGACGGCACTTGGTTTATGGCTGATTTACCAGATCGTCCCGCCGATCATCAGTTGGGCCTTTATCGACGCCATCTGGACCGGCGATTCACCCGATGCCTGCCGCAACGAAGGTGGTGGCCCCAAGGCCGTTGCTTGTTGGATCTATATCGATCATTGGTTCAATTTTCTGATGTACGGGCTTTATCCGAAGACCGAACAGTGGCGCATCAACTCGGCTTATATATTGCTGATCGGCGCCATGATTCCGCTGTTCATCCCGAGCTTTAAGTACAAGGGCTGGATTTCGATTTTTCTGCTGTTCGTTTTTCCGGTGTTCGCTTACTTCCTTTTTGCCGGCGGTTCCTTTGATCTGGCGATCGTCGAGACGCCGCTTTGGGGCGGCCTGTTTCTGACCCTGGTCATTGCCATTACCGGCATTGTCGTATCGCTGCCCATCGGCGTCGTTCTGGCCCTCGGCAGGCAATCTGATATGCCGATCGTCAGGGCGCTTTGCGTCGGATTTATCGAACTGTGGCGCGGCGTTCCGTTAATTACCGTGCTGTTTATGTCGTCGGTGATGTTTCCGCTGTTCCTGCCTGAAGGCATGAACTTCGACAAGTTGATTCGGGCCCTGGTCGGCGTCGCGCTGTTCTCTGCCGCCTACATGGCCGAAGTCGTGCGTGGCGGTCTGCAGGCGATCCCCAAGGGGCAAACGGAAGCCGCCGAAGCCCTGGGCTTAAGCTATTGGAGAATCATGGGGCTGATTATCCTGCCGCAAGCCTTGAAAATGGTCATTCCCGGTATCGTCAACACCTTCATCGGATTGTTCAAGGACACCACACTGGTGTTGATCATCGGCCTGTTCGACTTCCTCGGCGTGATCCAGGCGACGTTCACCAATCCCGAATGGGGCGGTTTCCACACCACGGGTTATGTATTCGCGGCATTCATTTACTGGTGTTTCTGTTTCAGCATGTCGCGTTACAGCATGCATCTGGAAAAGAAACTTCATACCGGTCATTAGATCGACTTATTCGAATCGATCAAATTGTCTGTTTGATCTAGGAAACGGAGAGAATTATGTCTGAGATAGAGATACTGAAACCGACCAAGGAAATGACCGTTTCCGAAGACGTTATGATCCATATGAACGCGGTTCATAAATGGTACGGTGAATTTCATGTCCTCAAGGACATCAATCTGACGGTCAACAAGGGCGAGAGGATCGTTATTTGCGGTCCCTCCGGATCTGGCAAGTCGACGTTGATCCGCTGCCTCAACCGGCTCGAAGAACATCAGCAGGGACAGATTGTCGTCGAGGGCACGGAACTGACCGGCGATCTCAAGCATATTGAGCAAATCCGCCGCGAAGTCGGCATGGTCTTCCAGCACTTCAACCTGTTTCCGCATCTCTCCATTCTCGATAATCTGACGCTGGCACCGATCTGGGTGCGCAAGATGCCCAAGGCCGAGGCCGAAGAGGCCGCCATGAAGTATCTCGAACGCGTCAAAATTCCCGAACAGGCATTAAAATATCCCGGTCAGCTTTCCGGCGGTCAACAGCAGCGTGTCGCCATCGCCCGTTCGCTGTGCATGAACCCGAAGATTATGCTGTTCGATGAGCCGACATCCGCCCTCGATCCGGAAATGATCAAGGAAGTGCTCGACGTCATGGTCGAACTGGCCCAGGAAGGCATGACAATGATTTGCGTGACCCATGAAATGGGCTTCGCCAAGACCGTCGCCAACCGGGTTATCTTCATGGACGAGGGCCAGATTATCGAAGAGAACGAACCCAATCAGTTCTTCGACAATCCACAGAACGACCGGACAAAATTGTTCTTAAGCCAGATTTTGCATTAAAGGATCGCCGATGACGAAAAGTCTGAGAGACCGTGCTGACGAGGCAACCCGGAAGGTCCAGGATATTCTTGGGGTGTCGCCTGATGAGCATTCCAAAGAAGTCGCCGATGCCATCGAGCAGACAATCATCAAGGCGTTGCTTGAGGAACGTCACCGTTGCGCCGATGTAGCCCTTAAATGCTGCGAGGAAGATATGGACAAGGCGCATAAGGTTGCGGACGAAATCCGCCGTGTCAATACGGCCCTGGTGGCCAATCTTTCCTCTATGCGCTAGACCTCAGGCTTATGGCGTAGATCGCGCCACGGCGGGGACACAGCCGTTCGGCGTTAAGTTTTCTGACACCCTTGATTTTCAAGAGCCTGCGGGCAAGGACTTCGGTTGCGTTAAGCCCGGGGTCGCTTAAATGCAGATCCAGCTCGAAGCTTTCCCCGACACTGCCGAGAAAAGTGAAGGGCTTCTTGAACGTGTGGTTCAGGATGCCGGCGATATCGTTGATGAGGCGGGGCGAGGCAATGGCGCTTAAGCAGATAACCAGCGTCGGGGCATCTGGATTGTACGAAAGGTTTTCGGCCGGTTGGGCTTTAGATGATCGCGGGGAGGTCATAATGCGTACTCTTTTTACAAACGAATAAAATCAACGAAACGGGCTTCGCCATGGGTTTGGCGGTGCTCATCATTCGTTTGTTGATCATTTGTTTGTTTAAAGTACGCATGGTTATCTGATTAACATAAGCGCCAGCGAGCCGTCAATCGGCCAAAAACTCCGCCAGGCGATCGTCCCGGTCGCGGGCGTGACCCCGCCGGCCGACATCCTGCTCGACCGCCT
>CBFDEA010000342.1:0-3111 GCA_965603695.1 uncultured Rhodospirillaceae bacterium
CACAGGCGGCCGACCGCCTGCAGGCGTGCGACATCGACCGGACCCCGAGAAACTGGGAAAAGCCATCAGACCACACCCCGATCTGGTGCGAGTTGAAGGATTGACCATGACTGAAACCAAATCCCACGAAGGCGGTTGTCAGTGCGGACGGATTCGCTACCGGGTCGGCGGCACCCCCAACAACACCTGTAACTGTCATTGCAGCCAGTGCCGCATGGCGGCGGGCGCGGCTTTCGTTACCTGGAGCGAATTCCCGGCAGAGGCGGTGACGTTCACAAAAGAACGACCGCAGTTTTACCGCTCGTCCGACTCTGCGGAGCGCGGCTTTTGCCCGACCTGCGGAACGAGCCTGACCTTTTGCTATTTGGACGGCGCGGCCATCGATATCGCCACCGCCACCCTGGACGACCCAAACGTCTTGCCGCCACAAGAAAACGTATGGACCCGCAGCAAAGTCGCCTGGGTCACCCTTGAGGATGATCTGCCGCAATACCCGCAAGAACGCGGCAGTAATTAATTGACGGTGATTGAAGAGATTTTTTCGAACAGGCCCTTAACGGTGATTGGCTTTTCAAGATAGCCCTCGACGGCGTCGCTCGAAGATCGTTCCTGCAGGACCTCGATCGAATAGCCGGTCAGCAAGACGACCTTGGTCGGCATATTCATGTCCTTGACCTGCTGGGCGAACTCGGCACCGTTCATGTCCTCCATCACCCAGTCGCAAAAGACCAGATCGGTCGGCCGCCTGATTAATTTATCGAATGCCCTTTTCGGGCTTTCTTCCAGTTGGATACGGCGAATACCGAGGGCCTTGAGGATGGTTTCGACGAGCACCAGGAAGTTTCTGTTATCATCGACAACCATCACCGAAAGGCCGCCAAAGTCGCCGGACCCGTTATGGATTCTTTCTTCTTCCATGAACCGGATAGCACCGGCTTGTTCGCGCGCCGCCTTGTTGTTCAGGCACGCATCGCGGTATTCAAAATCGTGGCCGGAAATATGCTCGAGCAACCAGTTATTGAGGAAGTCCCGAACTTCTACGGCGCTGATATTTTCCGGATTTGCGCGAAAACTCAGATCGATATCGTGAACTTGCCCGGCCAGTATTCTATGAATTTTCTTATGCGCCGCTAGGCCGTCATAGCCGGAAAGTTCCATCAGTTTCTCTTCGCGCGAGAAATGATATTCCGTGTATTCGAAAAGGGTCCCGAGCACACTGGCCATCGTCGCCGATTCCGCGCGCTTGTCGATACAAGCGTTAGCCTGATTGATCAAATCGACGAGAATTCGGTGATCGGCATCAACAAAAGGGACACCGACCTTGTACGCATTTGTCCAGGTTACAAAATCCATCAAGCGCCCCCACGCTTTGGTATCAGCCGCGCCCCCCACAGGCACTACATACTAGAATAACCGTGAACGTAGATTTTTCACCGCATGCGGTCAATAGCCATATTAGTTTTGTGGATTATTCAACCTGGCTGACATCGCGCACGGCGCCCCTGTCGGCGGAGGTCGCCAGGGCGGCGTAGGCCCGCAATGCCTGCGAGACGACGCGGGTGCGGTTGGGCTTCCAGGCACCCTTGCCCTTGGCTTCCATCGCCGTGCGGCGCTTGTTCATTTCATCTTCGGATATCTTCAGATTGACCGAACGATTGGGGATATCGAATTCGATAACGTCCCCGTTTTCGATCAGGCCAATCGCCCCGCCAGCGGCGGCTTCCGGCGACACATGACCGACGGAAAGTCCAGAGGTCGCGCCCGAGAAGCGACCGTCTGTCAGCAGCGCGCAGGCCTTACCCAGGCCCATGGATTTCAGATAACTGGTCGGGTACAACATTTCCTGCATGCCCGGGCCGCCTTTCGGGCCTTCGTAGCGGATCACCACCACATCGCCTTCCTTGACTTCACCGGCCATAATCGTGGCGATGGCCTGATCCTGGCTATCGACGACGAACGCTTTGCCTGAAAACGTGTAGCAGCTTTCATCGACGCCCGCGGTTTTGACGACGCAACCATCTTCGGCGATATTGCCATAGAGCACGGCCAGGCCGCCTTCGCTGCTGTAGGGATGGGCGGCATCGCGGATGCAGCCGCCTTGCCGGTCGAGATCCAGGGTGTCGTACTTCTTCGACTGGCTGAAGGCTTCGGTCGTGACCACGCCGCCCGGTCCGTCGCGATAGAAATCCCTGACCTCTTCGGAATTGCTGCGACCGACGTCCCAGGCGTCGATGACATCGCCAATCATGCCGCCATGGACGCTCGGCACGTCGCGGTGAATAAGCCCGGCCCGTTCCAACTCGCCCATGATGGCAATGATGCCACCGGCACGGTGAACGTCTTCCATATGATAATCCGGGTGCGACGGGGCGACCTTGCACAGGTTGGGAACCTTCCGCGACAAGCGGTCCATATCCTTCAGGGTGAAGTCGCATTCGGCTTCCTGGGCAATGGCCAGCAAGTGCAACACGGTGTTGGTCGATCCGCCCATGGCGATATCCACAGTCATGGCGTTCTCGAAGCCTTTGACGGTGCCCATGGCGCGCGGCAAGACGCTTTCGTCATCGTCTTCGTAGTAGCGCTTGGTGATATCGACAATTAGTCCGCCGACACTATGGAACAGGCCTTCGCGGTCGGCGTGGGTGGCCACCAGCGACCCATTACCCGGAAGCGCCATGCCCAGGGCTTCGGCCAGACAGTTCATGGAGTTGGCGGTGAACATGCCCGAGCACGATCCGCAGGTCGGGCAACTGGAGCGTTCGAATTCCAGCGCTTCTTCGTCCGACACATCGGGATTGGCCCCCTTGATCATGGCATCGACCAGATTGATCGACTGATCCTTGCCGTCGATCTTGATCTTGCCAGCTTCCATCGGTCCGCCCGATATCATGACAGTCGGGATGTTGGTGCGCATGGAGGCCATCAGCATGCCCGGGGTGATCTTGTCGCAGTTGGTAATGCAAACCATGGCGTCGGCGCAGTGGGCGTTGACCATGTACTCGACCGAGTCGGCGATGATTTCACGGCTCGGCAAAGAATACAGCATGCCGTCGTGACCCATGGCGATGCCGTCATCGACGGCGATGGTGTTGAATTCCTTGGCGACGCCAC
>CBFDEA010000343.1:0-3098 GCA_965603695.1 uncultured Rhodospirillaceae bacterium
CGGCATTGATGCGCTCACTGGTGATGCGGTTCCTGGCACCGCGGATCAGGCGCGAATCCTTGAGCATCTGGATATAGGCGTCGAGCAGGACTTCCATTTCGCTGCCCGCCGTGCCGGGCAGGGTTCTGGCCTTCATCCGAAGTCTGCCAATTTGACGTCTGGCACCGCTGAGCGCCTTGTGCAGACGTTCAATTTCCTTATCGACACCCTTGGGGCCGGTGGCGGGAATGGAATATTCCGGCACATCGACGCCACCGCTTTCGCGTTCGTGGACATCACCGATGCCGATCCCCGGCGACACCCCAAGGCCGGTAAAAATTTGTTCTTTGGACGTCACTATTCTTCCCCGAACTTGTTGGCGACCAATTCCATAAGGGTGTACTGGGCGGCCTGGGCGTCGTCACCGTTGCACGTGATTTCTATTTCACAGCCGGTGCTCGCCGCCAACATCATCAGGCCCATGATCGACAGGCCCGATACGCTCTGGCCCTGGCGGCTGACTTCGATGTCGGCCTTGAAGGCCCCCGCTGTTTTGACGAATTTGGCGGCGGCGCGGGCGTGCAGGCCGCGTTGATTGAGAATCGTGGCGATGCCGGTAAGCTTGCCGGTATTACCTTTCATGCCTGTTCCTGGCCTAACAGTTGTGAGGCGATGTTGATGTATTTGCGCCCTGCTTCCTGGGCGCTGGTGGCGGCGGCCATCAGGGCATCTGTTTTTCTGACCGAAGCGAGTTTAATCAGCATCGGCAGATTGATCCCGGCAATCACTTCGACATTGGCTTTATCGATGACGGAAATGGCGAGATTGGACGGCGTGCCGCCAAACATATCGGTCAACAGGACGACACCTTTGCCACGGTCGACCTGGGCGATGGATGCCAGAATATCCTTGCGCCGCTGTTCCATGTCGTCATCGGGGCCGATGCAAACTGTGGCGACGTTCTCCTGGGGGCCTACGACATGTTCCAGCGCATTGACGAATTCATCGGCAAGACGGCCGTGGGTGACTAAAACCATTCCTATCATTTTTCAATCAGCCTCTTTACAAGTCTCTATGCAGCAGGTGGACCCTGCGCTCTTCGCGCTCAATCCACTCGGTCAATTTCTCGGCGATAAAAACCGAACGGTGACGTCCGCCGGTGCAGCCCACCGCAATCGTCAAATAACTTTTACCTTCCGCCGCGTAACGCGGCAACAAAGGACTGAGCAGGGCCGTCAGGTTATCGAAGAAAACCTGGAAACAGGTGTCCCTGGCGATGAAGTCGGCAACGGCGGCGTCCTTACCGCTCAAATCCTTCAGGGCGGGATCATAATGGGGGTTGGCAAGAAAACGCACGTCAAAAACAAGATCGGCTTCACGCGGCAATCCCTTGCGGAAAGCGAACGAGGTGACGAAGACGCTCAAACCATGATCATGGCCCAGGTCAAAATGACCGCTTAATATTTGTTTCAACTCGCCAGGGCCAAAACGGGTCGTATCGACGACGACGTCGGCGCGATCCCTAAGCGGGGTCATCAAGGTGCGCTCGCGGGCAATGCCATCACTGACCGGACGGTCCTGGGCCAGCGGGTGGCGGTGGCGGGTTTCGGCGTAGCGTCGGCGCAGTTCGTCGTCATCACAGTCCATGAACAGGACTTTTGCATCAAGGGAAGCGAGCTCCTTGATGAAAGTATCGATGGCAAAATCGCGGGTGCGGATATCGACGCCGATGGCGATCGGGCGCGCAAGGCCGTCTTGCTGTGGCGGCTTTACCAGCGCCGCAAGCAGTGACAGGGGAGCGTTGTCGATGGCTTCGTAGCCCATATCCTCAAACGCCTTCAGGGCCGAAGACTTGCCCGCCCCGGACATGCCGGTGACCAGCAGCACGCCAGGCGCTGCTTGCCCGACGGCTGCTTGTGCAACTTCAAGGGACATGCACGATATCCCCTTTGACCCGGCGCACGATGAGGCGCACTTTGGCCGGGGCCGATGCCTCGAAGGGAGTCAGGCGAAAGCGGGGGATCTGTAGGCCCAGCAGGTCCATGCTGTCGTCTTCGGCCAGGCGTTCGATCGCGTCGCTTGCAACCAGATCGATGACCAGTCCGAGTTCGGCCTGTAAGGCGGCGCCGATTTTCAAGACGCCGACCCCGCGGACTTCGATCAAGTCCTTGATGGTCTCGGGTGCCCGGGCGCTTATGGTCGCACCGGCAAGGGATAATTCCGTGTAGTCGTCGGCGACCAGGCGGGCACCGCCATCAATCAGGCGTAACGCCAGATCGGATTTGCCACAGCCGGAGGGGCCGCAGAGCAAGACGCCAAGGCCATCGACCTCGACACAGGTGCCGTGAATTTTTATTGGGTCTGGATTTGTCATGATCGGAGAATGGTGCGGCGAAAATCGCTTGAGAGTCAACCTTTCGGAAGGCTTATCTTAAAGCGTGCACCAATCACGCCGCCGCTCGCGTCGGTGCGGTTTTCAGCCGTTATGGTGCCGTTGTGGGTTTCGATAATTTGCCGGGAGATGCTCAGGCCCAAGCCGGAATGGGTGCCAAATTTCTCGGCCTCGGGGCGCTGCGTGTAAAAACGCTCGAAAATGGTCTCCAGTTTTCCTTCCGGAAGTCCCGGCCCTTCGTCATCGACAGTAATGCAGACCTGCCTGCCTTGGCTGCTTGCGGTCACCGATACCGAGCCTACGGGCGGGCTGAAAGACAGGGCGTTGTCGAGCAGATTGGCGAAAACCTGGCCCAGGCGGCTTTCGATGCCGTCGATGACCAAGTCGCCGTCGCTGTTGAAGTTGATTTTGCGTCCGCTCATCTCATTGCGGGCGTCAATCAGGCTCGACAAAAGGGGAGCCAGATCGACGCTGCCGGTTTCCGCCTTGGAAAGTTCAGCGTCAAGGCGCGAAGCGTCGGATATGTCGCTGATCAGCCGGTCCATGCGCTCGACATCGTCAAGGATGATATCCATCAGTTTTTTCTGTTGGGCGGGGTCGCTGACCCGGGCGGCGGTTTCCACCGCACTGCGCAAGGATGTCAGGGGGTTCTTGATCTCGTGGGCGACATCGGCGGCAAAACTTTCGATGGCGTCCATGCGTTCCCACAAGGCCTCGGTCATATCTT
>CBFDEA010000344.1:0-3095 GCA_965603695.1 uncultured Rhodospirillaceae bacterium
CATAATCATCGAAGACGGCGCAGTCTTCCTGCGAGCCCGGACCGTCGAGAAAGTCACCAGCGGCGATCAGTTTGCCCAATCCTTGAATATCGGCGCCGAAGAATGACTGCGCCCCCAAAGACATCTTGATGCCGTTGTAATCGGGTGGATTGTGCGAGCCGGTAATCATCATGCCGGCATCGGCCCCAAGCACATGGGTGGCGTAATAGAGCATCGGGCTGGGACCGCGCCCGACCCTTAGAACACGCAAGCCAGCGGCGCTTAGGCCCTCTACCGCGGCGGCTTCGAGTTCTGGCGAGGACAGCCGTCCGTCATAACCAATCGCCACGGACGTGCCGCCACTGCGAGCGATGAGCGTGCCAAAACCGTGACCGATGGCCCGCAGGTCATCGGCCGACAAGGTCTTCCCGACGATGCCGCGAATGTCGTATTCACGTAAGATCGTCGGATCGAGTGTGCGCGCCAGGGTCATCGACCGGGACGCCCCAGGCAGTGGTAATCGATACCGGCGGCGGCCATTTCATCGGGATTGTAAATATTGCGAAGATCGACCATCACCGGCTTGTTGAGCAACGATTTAATGCGCTCGAAATCGAGTCCGCGAAAGGCGTTCCATTCGGTAATAATGACCAGGGCGTCGGCCCCTTCCATGGTCGCGTAGGCTTCGTCGCACCACTGCACATCGGCAAGCAGCTCGCGGGCTTCGTCCATGCCTTCGGGATCGAAGGCGCGGATCTTGGCCCCGGCCTTTTGCATGGCGGGGATAATATCGAGGCTGGGGGAGTCGCGCATGTCGTCGGTATTGGGCTTGAAGGTGACGCCGAGAACAGCCACGGTCTTACCGGCCAGCGAGCCATCACAGGCAGCAATGACCCGTTCGGCCATCTGCTTCTTGCGCTGATCGTTGACGGCGACGACGGCCTCGACAATTTGCAAGGGTGCGCCGACGTCTCTTGCCGTATGGACCAGCGCCAGGGTGTCCTTGGGGAAACACGAACCCCCGTAACCCGGCCCGCTGTGCAGGAATTTAGAACCGATACGACCGTCCAGGCCAATTCCCTTGGCGACGTCCTGAACGTCGGCACCGACTTTTTCACAAAGGTCCGATATCTCGTTAATGAAGGTGATTTTCGTCGCCAGGAACGTATTGGCGGCATACTTGATCAGTTCCGCAGTCTGCCGCTGGGTGAACAGGATCGGCGTTTCGATCAGATATAGCGGGCGATAGAGCTTCTGCATGACGTCGCGGGCGCGTTCGACTTCGGTGCCGATAACGACCCGATCTGGACGCATGAAATCATTGATCGCCGAGCCTTCACGCAGGAATTCCGGGTTGGAGACGACATCGAAGTCGGCATCGGGGCGGGCCTCGATAATGACCTTCGAGACTTCTTCGCCGGTGCCCACGGGAACAGTCGATTTATTGACAATCACACAGTAGCCGTCGAGGGCGGTGGCGACTTCACGGGCGGCGCCGTAGACATAGGATAAGTCGGCATGGCCGCCACCGGGCTCCGTCGGCGTTCCGACACAAATAAAGACAACATCGGCACCGCTGACGGCCTGTTTCAGGTCGGTGGTGAAACTCAGGCGGCCTGCCTTGACGTTATTGGCGACCAGATCGTCCAGGCCGGGCTCGAAGATCGGCATGATGCCCTCGCCAAGCCGGTCAATTTTACCCTGATCCTTGTCGACGCAAACGACATCGACGCCGAACTCGGAAAAACAGGCTCCGGAAACAAGACCGACATAACCGGTACCAATCATCGCTATGCGCATTTAGTTAGTTCCTTACGTATTTTTTAAGCATCTCGACCATGCCATCCTTAAGATCGTCACGGGCCATGGCGAAAGCGACATTGGCTTCCATAAACCCAAGCTTGTCGCCGCAATCAAAGCGCGTCCCCTCGAAGCGAAGTCCATGGAAAGGAATGCTATCGATGGTCTTGGCCAGGGCGTCGGTCAGTTGAATTTCGCCCCCTGCCCCTTGTTCCTGCTTGCCCAGGTGTTCGAAGACCTCGGGTTGCAAAATATAGCGGCCGATGATGCACAGATTTGACGGGGCCTGATCAGGCGACGGTTTTTCAACCAACCCCTTGGCCCGGGCCAGGCGGCCATCGTCTTCGACAATATCGAGAATTCCATAACGGGCGGTGTGTTCGCGGGGCACTTCCTCGCTGGCGACGATATTGCCGCCGATCTGACTATAGACATCCATCATTTGTTTCAGGCACCCCGGCTCGGCCATGATCAGATCGTCGGCCAAAAGCACAGCAAAGGGCTCGCCTGCGATGAAATGGCGGGCGCACCAGACCGCATGGCCAAGGCCTAACGGACGTTGCTGCCGCGTCGAGCTGATTTGCCCCGGCTTCGACATAACGTCCTGAATCTCCGACAGGGCCTGATTCTTGCCGTGTCCTTTAAGGATTTCTTCAAGCTCGAAGCTATGATCGAAGTGATCGAGCAGGACCGCCTTGCCACGCCCGGTGACGAAGATGATTTCATCGATTCCGGCGTCGCGCGCCTCTTCGACCGCGTACTGGATCAGCGGCTTGTCGACGACAGGCAGCATTTCCTTTGGCATCGCTTTGGTCGCGGGCAAAAACCGCGTGCCCAGACCGGCAACGGGAAAAACCGCTTTCCTAACAGGCTTAATCATAAAAATTCCTCGTACGAAATGCCGCGAATCTCAAAAAAAGAAGCAGAGCGCGGCCTTTGTGCCACACCCGCCAAGCAGCCGCAACCTTACGTTTTTCTATGAAAGAAGAACGTCCTTGGCACGGTTGATCTTGGCGGCGAGATAGGTTGAGCCGCCGTGGTCCGGATGCAGCCCTGCAATCAGCTTGTGATAGGCCTGCTTAATCTGCTGCGCACTCGCCCCTTCGCTCAAACCCAGAATATCCAAGGCCTCGCTGCGGTCCATCTCGTCTTTAAAAAAACCGCCGGGCGTGGGCTCATCGCGCCAATCGGGAAAGCGCCGGTCCAGATAGGCTTCGAGAATTTGTGCCGATTGTTGATCTTCACTCCGGCATACTTTGAGCAAGCCTGAAAGGCCTTCCTGCCCCAGCTCGCTTAAGCGACGCCCCTTGTCAGGG
>CBFDEA010000345.1:0-3090 GCA_965603695.1 uncultured Rhodospirillaceae bacterium
CTTGTCGCAGACCGTTTTGTCGCGCAGCAACCGCGAGACACGGGCCAGCGCCTTGAGATGATCCGCCCCGGCCGTTTCAGGGGCCAACAGCAGGAAAATAAGATCAACCGGCTGCTCGTCGATGGACTGGAAATCGATGGGCTTCTCAAGCCGGGCGAACAGGCCGTACAGCTTGTCCAGGTTGGCCAACTTGCCGTGTGGGATAGCAATGCCGTTGCCGACACCGGTGGTGCCAAGGCGCTCACGCTCCATCAACACTTCAAAAATGGCCCGTTCGTGCAAACCGGTGATCTCGGCGGCCTTCTTGGCCAGATCCTGAATCGCCTGCTTTTTCGATGTCGCGCGCAAATTGGCGACGACACTTTTCGTCGTGATCAGGTCGTCGATTTCCATCAATGCTTCCCTATACTGCCTTTAAACAAGAACAGGATATTAAGATTATTCGACGTCGCTGGGATCGATCCAGCCAATATTACCATCATCGCGACGATAAACCACATTCAAACCGCCATGAGCGCGATTGCGGAACATCATCACCGGTGCATGGGCAAAATCCATGCGCATGACCGCCTGACTGACCGTCAGGGTGGCAATCTTGTGCGGCATTTCCGCGACAATGGCGGGCTCGCCCACTTCCGGCAACTCATCCTCGCCTTCGGAAGCCAGAATGGAATACTGGGCCATCAACAGCTCGTCGTCGCTGGGACCGTTCTGATGATGGTTACGAATCCGGGTTTTGTAGCGCCGCAACTGCTTGGAAATCCGCCCAAGCGCGCCGTCGAAGGCGATATAGGCGTCATTTCCATCGGCACCGCTCTGCATGATCATGCCACGCCCGGCGTGAACGGAAATGTCGGCCCGAAAACCGCTACCTTCCTTGGAGAAAACAACCGTCGAGTCGAGAGCGTTCTCGAAATACTTTTTGACGGAATCCTGTAATTGATCCTCGGCATGGCCACGAAGGGCATTGCCGACATCAACATGTTTACCTTTGATCGTTATTTCCATGAGTGTGCGCCGTCCAGCCTGCTTAAGCCCTTCAGCTGTCCATATTGTTGTGCAAAAAAATTCGTGTACTGGCGTTCAAATCAAACACCTTTAAATTACCCTGTCCAAGGCACCCTATCGGCACCTGCGGTGGATGAAGGCCCGGAACCTAGATGCCCGCACCGTTGCTGTCAATAGTTTGCGCACCTAAGAATGAACAAGCCTCTCCTAGAGCACGGAATTTTTCTCGCGGCGACGCTGCACGGAGGACGAAAGCCCCAAGGCTTCCCGGTATTTCGCCACCGTGCGACGGGCAACATCCATGCCTTCAGCTTTCAAAATATTAACGATTTTATCGTCGGATAGGATTTTAGCAGGTGCTTCGGCGTCAATCAATTCCTTGATTCTGTATCGCACCGATTCTGCCGAATGCATGGCCCCGCCGGATGAACTGGCAATCCCCGCAGTAAAGAAGTATTTGAGCTCGAAAATTCCTCTGGGTGTCGCCATGTACTTGTTCGAGGTGACCCTGGAAACGGTGCTTTCATGCATGTCGATGACTTCTGCGATATCGCGCAACACCAGTGGCCGCAGGGACTGAACCCCCTTGTTGAAAAAACCATCCTGCTGGCGCACAATTTCACTGGCCACTTTAAGGATCGTCGTCGCACGCTGATGCAAGGATTTCACCAGCCAGTTGGCCGATTGGTAGCATTCATTAATGTAACGCTTGTCTTCCTTCGATCCGGCGACGGAACTGATGGTCGCGAAATAGGTGTTGTTGACCAACACCCTGGGCAGGGTTTCGCCGTTCAATTCAACGATCCAGCCACCGCCCGACTGGACGCGCATGATGACGTCGGGAATGACCGGCTGGACGACCGCTTCTTCGAAGGCCAAGCCCGGCTTTGGGTCCAGTTCCTTGATTTCGGCGAACATGTCGGCGATATCCTCGGCATCGACGCCGCAAATCTCGGTCAGGGCCTGAAGGTCGCGCTTGGCCAGCAGGTCGAGATTATCGAGCAGTGCCTGCATTGCCGGGTCAAGCCTGTCGCGTTCGCGTAATTGCAAGGCAAGGCATTCCGACAGGTCGCGGGCGAACAGGCCGGGCTGGTCGAGCTCTTGCAGCTTCTTCAAAGTCTCTTCAACCTGCCCCAATGGGCAGCCGAGGTTGTCCGCGACGCTTGCCAACTGGCCGCTGACGTAACCTGAATCATCAAGCATATCAATTAGTTGAGTGCCAATCATCCGCTCAACAGGATCGCCCAGCGTCATCGCCATTTGACTGTTAAGGCGGTCACGCAAGCTGATGGTGTCGGTCAGAATTTCTTCCATATTGGGTAGCGTCGCGCTGAAATCCGAAGCCCCGCCGGGGCCGTTATCGGCGAATGCCGGCTCGGCTAAATCGGCCTGGGCGCGCTCGGTCGGACTGGCTTCATCGGTGTTCCATTGATTGTCGACATCAACATCCATGTCATTGGCGACGGTCTCGCCGTCCGTGCCCTGATCGCTGAAATCGATACTTTCCAGGCCGCCGTCTTCCAGCGCGGACAAGTCTTCGGCACCATCAAGGGCGTCGCCGCCTTCCTGGTCATCGCCACCCGTGTCGCTTTCTTCGCGCTCAAGCAGCGGGTTTTGCTCCAGTTCCTCTTCGACATAATCGAGCAGTTCGACGTTGGAAAGTTGCAGCATTTTAATCGCCTGCTGCAATTGCGGCGTCATCACCAATGACTGGCTTTGACGTAAATCGAGCCTGGGTGTCAACGCCATGTCGATACCCGTTCGTTAGAGACTGAAACGATCACCCAGATACACGCGCCTGACGTCCTCGTTACCGACGATATCGGAAGGCGCACCCTCCATCAACATCATGCCATCATGGATAATGTAGGCCCGGTCAATGACATCCAAAGTTTCGCGGACATTATGATCGGTGATCAAAACACCGATGCCGCGATCTTTCAAATGCGCCACCAGTTCGCGAATATCGCCGACGGCAATGGGATCGACGCCGGCGAACGGTTCATCAAGCAAAATGAAATGCGGATTGGAGGCCAGGGCCCGGGCGATTTCGACCCGCCGCCGCTCGCCACCCGAAAGGGC
>CBFDEA010000346.1:0-3072 GCA_965603695.1 uncultured Rhodospirillaceae bacterium
GCCCGTGCGGATCGGGTAAAAAATTCAAAAAATGCTGCGGCGCTTGATTCCCGCCGCAGAGGGATATTTTATTACTCTGCTAGAAGTTTCTCGTACTCAAGGCGACTTTTTTCGCGGGCTTTAAGCGCATCATATTTATCCGCTTCAAGCTTAATGGCGTCGATTTCCGCCTGCCCCTCACCGTCGCGTTGGGCGCGGTTGGCGCGGCGAAGTTCTCCGTATTGATTGACCGAATTCAACAACAGCGTTGTCGCTTTTTCCAATTGCGCTTCGGATGCATATTCGGCGGTAATCAGCATGCCATCGGCTGCCATCGTTAGTTTGAGAGAGTTTTTGTCAAAGGGCCCGTTGTCCAGGGGCAGTTGAGCCAATACCCCGAACT
Organism: uncultured Rhodospirillaceae bacterium; assembly: GCA_965603695.1. Taxonomy (GTDB): domain Bacteria; phylum Pseudomonadota; class Alphaproteobacteria; order Rhodospirillales; family JABHCV01; genus JACNJU01. The sequence goes on from CBFDEA010000346.1 coordinate 383, forward strand.
GGGGCATTTGGTAAGTTTTAGAGATGAGGCGATTGGTCTCGGAACTCGGTGCGCATGTTTTCTTGCAGATGGATACATGGGCCGCAATTGGCTGGCGGTAAACGATACCACCCTTCGGTTTAGGCGTTCCTGTGAAAGTGGGCGTTGCGCTATTCGTTGGGGACAGCAAATCAATCTTTGTTTCAACGGTTATTCCGCTGTTGCTCCAGAAGTCGTTAATATCTCCATTGGAACATGATAAGGGCACACCGGGAATTTGTGGTTCATTTTTTCTGATGCTACATGCCCCTGCCGGGGTCAACCATGTTTGCAACAAGGAGCCACCAAAACCGAAATTTTTGGGAGAGCCAATTTCGGCATTGGATGGCGTCCAGTCAAAGGTAATTTTTCGGACAAGGGTGCTACTGCGGAGTTTTGCCAACTGCGCCAGAAGGGCCATGGTGCGGCTGTCAGGAAGGGCGCCAATCACATCGGTGGCGGTTTTTATTGTGTCCTTTTTTTCTGAAATTAATTGTGCAGCGGAATCAGCTTTATCATGATCGCTGGCTTCAAGAGCAGCGGAAAGTCCTTTTTCAGCGGCGGCTAACAGGGCCTGCAAGTCAGCCAATTCTTTTTTCAGTTTGGCCCGGACTTTATCGATTTCCTCCTCTGCCTTGATCTGGGCTTTCAGCGCTTCTTGCGAGGCCAGGGCATCCAGTAATTCCTGCGTACAGTAGGTTTTGGCGGTTGGTTTATCCTTTTTTGGCGCGGTTTCTGTGAGGGTCGATATGTCAAACGTGGGCGTGGGAAGGCCACCTATGGATGCGGCCAAAGACAATCCTGATTTAACCAGGTTTCCGATAACTTGGCCTGTGCGATCTTCAATAGCGGCATTAAAGCTTTTAAGGGTGCCGTTTGCGTACAACGCGACATCTGCGGAGGTAATTTTCAGTTTGTCATTGAGGGCCTCGTAATTGATGACATAACTTTGGAGCGGATCAGCCAAAATTTCGTCTTCAATCGTCGCACTGGTTGACAATTCAAGCACGGCAATATCGCCAGCGCCGACGCCACACGATATCGCCTCAATGGTGTGGGTGATGTGAAAAGTTCTTTGCGGAAGGAAATAGGTTATTCCTTGAGCGACTTCAGTTTTCGTCACGGCACTGGTATTCAAATTCGTCGAGCAAGCGTTTAGAGCCATGGCTGATATTAAAATAGAAAGAGAGTGTAAATTTTTCATTTTGCATCCCCATCAAACGGTTTGAGAAATTAAATTGCCAAACCCTTCCCTATCCAATGGTAGCAAAATTTGTATTTAAGAACAAGGATGGAGGGCTAACATATTAGACGTAACGTCACCCTTTGCATGCGATTTCATCTAACGATTATATGAAGCGACAAAAAAAGAAATATGGCGCTATCATTGTAATTATCCGGAAGACTTTATTTTGAAAGACAATAAATGACTTTTGAATCCTGGTTGCTCTTCACTCTGGCCATTATTGTCGCCTCAATTTCCCCCGGACCCAACGTGCTGATCGTCATGATCCACAGTCTGAAGTATGGCTGGCGGGCCGCGACTTTCACTATTCTTGGCAATGTCGTTTGTCTTTTTGGCATCGCCTTGCTGGCGGCGCTCGGCGTCGGTGCGCTGATCAAGGCCGAGCCACTGGCCTATATGATCCTGAAGACGGCGGGGGCGGCATACCTGATTTATCTGGGGGTCAAAATGATCCGCGCGAGCTTTAACGGACTTGGCAAAGGGGCCGTTTTGCCGGGTGACCCTGAGCAGGGACCACGTCCCTCTGCTTTCTCGCTGGCCTCTCAATCGTTCCTGATCTCGGCGAGCAATCCAAAATCGGTGATATTCCTGTCGGCGGTTTTTCCCTTGTTTTTAAACGAGAGCGAACCCTTGGTCGGCCAGTTCGCCATCATGTTCACAACCATTATCGTCCTGGTATCGAGCATTCATCTGACCTACGCCATGGTCGCCTCGGCCCTGCGTCGCAAAATCGTCAGGCCGCAAACGCAGGCGCAAATTTCACGCCTTACCGGCGGTTCGTTTATCGCCCTTGGCGGCGGCGTATTGCTTTCAGATTGAACCAAGGAGCCCGATGCAAAAACCTCTTACCAAGCAGGATATTATCGAAGCCCTTGAACGCCTGGGTGTTCGTGCCGGGCAAGTTCTCATGGTTCATTCGTCGCTGTCTCAAGTGGGATACGTTATTGGCGGCCCCCAGATAGTTATAAGCGCCATGCTTGAAGTCTTGGGCTCAGAAGGAACATTGGTGATGCCCGCCTTCAGCCCGGAAGTTTCAGACCCAAATGACTGGGCGGACAAGCCTTTTGATGACGCGTATCTTGAACTTGTCCGCGCTTCCGTTCCGATCTTTGATTCGGATATCACACCGACCAGTATGGGGATTATTCCAGAGACGTTTAGAAACTGGCCGAACGTCCTGCGCAGCCCTCATCCGCAAGTTTCCGTCACGGCGTGTGGCCCGAAGGCGGAATTTATGACATCGGTACACAACCTGGAATTTGGCGAGGGGCAAGGCTCTCCCTTCGAAAGACTCTATGACATTGATGCCAAATTGCTGCTTCTGGGTGTGGGCTTCAATAGAATGACAATGTTGCATTACGCCGAATCTCTTGTTCCCCATGGCCGTCGTAAAACACGTCTTCAGCCTGTCGATAATGACGGTCAG
>CBFDEA010000347.1:0-3057 GCA_965603695.1 uncultured Rhodospirillaceae bacterium
GCTTATCATGCTGGTTCTTGGCTCCATTCTGGGTGGTCTTGCGACACCTGCGGAAGCCGCCGCGATGGGCGCCTTGGGTGGCCTCGTGCTGGCCGGGCTGTACCGTTCGCTGAACTGGACGATGCTTAAAGATTCCGTCTACCTGACGGCCAAGGCGACGGCCATGGTGTGCTGGCTGTTTGTCGGATCGTGGACTTTTGCGTCTGTGTTCTCATACCTTGGTGGTCACGAAATCATCGAACACTTCATCCTTGGTTTTAATCTGGCGCCCTGGCAATTCCTGGTTATGGTGCAGGCCATCATCTTCCTTCTCGGCTGGCCCCTGGAATGGTCGGAAATCCTGATTATTTTCGTGCCGATCTTCCTGCCCATGCTCGATACTTTTGGCGTCAACCCTTACTTCTTCGCGATGTTGGTGGCGCTTAATCTGCAAACGTCGTTCCTGACGCCGCCGATGGCGATGTCGGCCTATTACCTCAAAGGGGTTCTCGGAAACGTCATTGAATTGATGGATATTTTCAGGGGCATCATGCCTTATCTGGCCATCGTCATTGCGACCCTTGTGGTTGCCCGATGTGCTGTTTGGCAAATACATCCCTTAAAAGCCGGTATAAGGAGTTAAAGAATCATGTCTGCTGCGCTTGTAAACAAAATATCCGGATTTGTCGGATCGGTACTGGTTGCTTTCTTTGTTCTGGGGCTGGCCGAAAGTATAAGCTCCGGGGCAGCCGGATTTTGGGGAGGCCTGCCGTTTTGGGTCATCTGTCTTGTTGTCCTGCCGCTGATCTTCTATGACTTCTGGGATTCATGCATCCGCAGGAAAATTGAGGGCTACGTGGACGGCACCCATAAAGAAGATGCGTAGGGGCGCCCCCACGCCTAAGGACAAGACACCCAGCACATGACATTGATAGAACTTTCCGCCACCGAAGCGGCGCGTAAAATACGCGACGGCGAGATCACCTCCGAAGAACTGGTCCAGGCTTGCCTTGATCGGATCGAACAAGTCGATGGTGACATTCAGGCGTGGGCGACACTGAAACCCGAACATGCCCTCGATCAGGCCCGCATGCTCGATGCCCAACGCGCCAAAGGTGGCCCGATAGGGCCGTTACATGGCATTCCCGTCGGCATCAAAGATATCTTCGACACCAAATCCCTGCCGACACAAAACGGCACCGTCCTCGATAGCGGACGCCAGCCACATGAAGACTGCAAAGTCGTCAGCCTGCTAAAGGAAGCCGGTGCCGTGATCATGGGTAAGACGGTAACCACGGAACTGGCCGTCTTCGGCCCGGGAAAAACCAAGAACCCCCATAACCCGGCACATACGCCCGGCGGTTCCTCCAGCGGTTCTGCGGCTGCGGTGGCGTCCTTTATGGTGCCGCTGGCCATCGGCACCCAAACCAATGGATCGATGATCAGGCCGGCATCCTATTGCGGTATTCTCGGTTTTAAACCGACCCATGGCTTGATTCCCAGGAGCGGCGTTTTGACGGCGTCATCGCCGCTAGACACCGTTGGAACGTTTGCCCGTTCGCTTGAAGACATCGCCTTAATAACCGAAGCACTGGTCGCGCACGATCCCGGCGACAGCGCGACCCTCGCCCGCGCCTGCCCGGCGCTGCTGGAAATGCTTGCCACGGAACCGCCGATGCGGCCGATGGTCGCCTTTGCCAAGACGGCGGTGTGGGATCAGGCCGACGCAGCAACCCAGGAAGCGTTTGAAGAACTGGTCGAGCTTCTCGGCGATGACTGTCACGATTTGGCGTTATCAGAGCCTTTCGACCATTGCGTCGACATGCACCGCAACATCATGAATGCCGACCTGGCGAGAAACTACGCCGGATATTACGCAAAGGGTAAAGACGAGCTGACCGACACCCTTTGCCAGATGATCGAATTCGGCCAAAAAGTCAGCGCCGTCGATTACAACACCGCCATCGATGGTCAGGATTTGCTGAATTCCGGCCTCGATCTGGTCTTCGAGCACTATGATTTCATCATCACCCCGGCGACGACCGGCGAAGCGCCGCTCGGATTGGATGCCACCGGAAGTCCCATATTCAACACCCTGGCAACCTATTGCGGGGTCCCTTCGATCACCCTGCCCTTGATGGAAGGCCCGAACGGTCTGCCGCTCGGCGTCCAGCTCATCGGCCCGCGCGATGATGACGCACGGCTGCTGCGCAACGCCAAATGGTTAATGCAGCGGGTCATGGACTAAGCCTCTTACTTCCGCGCCAGCGGGTGGGCGTCGTTGACGAGCTGGCGCAGGCGTTCTTCCAGGACATGGGTGTAAATCTGGGTTGTCGTGATGTCGGCATGGCCCAGCATTTGTTGCAGGGAACGCAAATCAGCACCATGGGCGAGCATGTGGCTGGCAAAGGAATGCCGCAACACATGGGGCGAGACGCGCTTGGGATCGATACCGGCCGCGCTGGCAAGTTCCTTCATCAACTGGCCGAAACGCGCCCGCGTCAGATGGCCTTGTTTAGACCGTGAGGGAAACAGCCAGGACTGGCCCTGGGCTTTGCGGCCCTTGACCAGAAAATTTTCACGCACGGCTTTATAGGCTTCAATGGCTTGGGCCGCCGGTTCACTGAACGGCACCATCCTTTCCTTACCCCCCTTGCCGCGGACGATCAGCATCTGGCCGTCCCGGCTTAAGGCCGACAGCGGCAAGCCGACCAGTTCGGACACCCTGAGGCCGGTGGCATAGAGGAGCTCAAGCATGGCCAGCAACCGCAGTCCTTCACTGCCTTCTCGGTGCTGGGCCGCTATTAACAGGCTATCGACGTCATCCTCGCTAAGATATTTAGGCAGCGGGCGGCCCTTTTGCGGGCTGTCGATGCTGCTTGAAGGATCATCGTCGCGGATCCCTTCGGCATGCAGAAAGCGGAAGAACTGGCGCAGCGTCGATAGCCGCCGGGCGCTGGTGCTCGGGGCCATGCCAGACCCGGAAAGTTTCTTTAAATAGCCGCGAATAAGCGTCCCATCGGCATTTTCCGGCTGCCGCTTTCGGGCCACGGTAAAAGCCTGAAAGTCGGATAAATC
>CBFDEA010000348.1:0-3049 GCA_965603695.1 uncultured Rhodospirillaceae bacterium
ACCATGACCGGCGGCGCAACAGAACAAGCCCGACGCACCGTCGATAACGCGATTACCCTTGTGATCGGTGTAGTACATGCCCTCGCCCTTGACGACGAGCCGGGGGTCGGCCTTGAAATCACGATTGGCGGTAAACGGCATCCAATGATTTTCCAGGCTGTTGGTGGTGTATTGCATTGGAAAAACTCCTATTATGTCAACGACGGCTTGGGCCTATCGTAGCAGATAATTTCAATGATAAAAAAGGGCCGACGAACTTGTCCCCCTATGGCAAACACCGTAGTCTCTCCGGTGCATAAGACTGTAGTGCCAATTGACGTATTTTTCCTAGGCCAATGCCATGCGTGACCAGATTTTTCACCTTCGCCGCGCCGCCGGTACGAGCATTCAGGCGCAAATCCGCGAAATGCTGGTGTCCGCGATCCTCAGCGGCCAGATGCCCGGCGGCGACCCGTTGCCGTCAAGCCGCAAGATGGCGAAAATTCTTAAAGTTTCCAGGAACACCGTCGTCCTGGCTTATCAGGGGCTGGCCGATGACGGCTATCTGATCGCCAGGGAACGCAGTGGCTTTTATGTCGATGGCGATATCCTCGCCGGTCACAGCAAAGTTCCACCAGAAACCGTCACCGTCAGGACCGACGCGCCGGACTGGCAAAAACGCTTTGCCCTGCAGCCGTCGCAGGGGCGGCGCGGCGTCCATCCGGCGGACTGGATGTCCTATCCCTACCCGTTCATTTTCGGACAGCTCGACCACACCCTGTTTCCACTGTCGGCCTGGCGCGAGTGTAACCGCCAAGCGCTCGGCACCAAGGAAATGGAAGCCTGGACCCGGGACGCCTACGGTGCCGACTATCCGATGCTGGTTGAACAAATCCGCACCCGGCTGTTGCCGCGCCGAGGCATCCGCGCCGATGACGATGAGATCCTGATCACCATGGGCGCGCAAAATGCCCTTTACATGCTCGCCAGCCTGCTGATTTCAGAGACCACGACGCTCGCCCTTGAAGACCCCGGCTACCCCGACGCCCGCAATATTTTCCGCCTGAAGACCAACCGCCTGAAAGCGATCGCGGTCGATGACGGCGGCCTGCCGGTCGATGAGCGTCTTGACGATTGCGACCTGGTCTATGTCACCCCCAGCCACCAGTATCCAACGACAGCGACGATGCCCATAGAGCGCCGCCATTCCTTGCTTGCGCGGGCGGCGGAAAAGGATTTCCTGATTATCGAAGACGATTACGAGCCCGAGGCAAGCTACGTCGCGGAGCCGACCCCGGCGCTTAAATCCATGGATGACAATGACCGGGTGATCTATATCGGCAGCCTGTCAAAGTCGCTGTTTCCGGGCCTGCGCATCGGTTACCTGGTCGCCCCCAAGGCCTTCATTGCCGAGGCCAGGGCCCTGCGAAACCTGATCATGCGTCACCCACCGACCAACAATCAGCGGACCACCGCGTTGTTCCTCTCACAAGGCCATCACGACACGCTGGTCCACCGCTTGCACCGGGCTTACCGGGCGCGTTGGGAGAAAATGAATGAGGCCCTGTCCCGGCACATCCCCTTATCAAGCAAAGCCCCGGCGATCGGCGGCACCAGCTTCTGGGTCAAAGGCCCGGATGGACTGGACGCCGAGCGGCTTGCCCAGAGCGCCCTTGAACAAGGTGTGATCATCGAGCCCGGTCGCATCAACTTCCTTGGAGAAGACGCCCCGAGCAACTATTTCAGGCTCGGCTTTTCGTCAATCCCGGCGGAACGGATAGAACCCGGCATCAAATTGCTGGCCGCGCTTATTGATCGGCAAATGAGCTAAAGACGGTTCTTTTGCTGACCGTCCTGAGGGCAAAATTCGACTGAATGCGCAGGACGTTGGGTAACCGCGACAGGTAGAGGGTGTGGATGCGCTCATAGTCCGCAGCGTCGGAAGCGGCGATCCTGAGCAGATAATCGAAGCCGCCGGCCATCAGGTAGCACTCCATGATTTCCGGACACGCGGCAACCGCCTTCTCGAAATCGCCGAGATTCTTCTCACTTTGCGACGTCAGGGAAACCTCGACAAAAATATTCGACGTTTTGCCGATAGCCGCCTGATTGACCAGCATCGTATAGCCTTCGATGATGCCGGATTCCTCCAACAAGCGGACCCTTCTAAGACAGGCGGATGGCGACAGATGAATGCGTTCGGCCAGGTCCGCATTGGACAGCCGCCCCTCCATTTGTAGATTTTTCAGAATCGTCATATCTATGGCATCAAGTTTCATAATTCGCATATTATTCTACTAAATACCGATTAATCAAAACAATTCGCTTAAATCTGCCTCTTTTTACACTCATCTTTGAAAGCACATTCGACTCCTTTGTTCCTACAATCGCTTGATAACCCATCAGCCACATTTAAGGAGACTGTTATGTTAATTGGCGTTCCCAAAGAAATAAAAAACCACGAATACCGCGTCGGCATGACCCCCAATGCGGCTAGAGAACTCATCCACCACGGCCATAAAGTGGTTGTCGAAACCAATGCCGGAAGCGGCATCGGGCTGGACGACGACGCTTACGTGGCCATCGGTGCCACGGTGCTTGGATCGGCCGCCGAAGTCTTCGCCCAGGCTGACATGATCGTCAAGGTCAAGGAGCCCCAGCCGGTTGAATGCGCCATGCTGCGCGAAGGTCAGATCCTGTTCACATATCTGCACCTGGCCCCGGACCCCAAGCAGACAGAGCTTTTGGTCAAGTCCGGCTGCATCGCCATCGCCTATGAAACCGTAACCGACAAGAAAGGTGGCCTGCCGCTGCTCGCCCCCATGTCGGAAGTCGCCGGACGTATGTCGATCCAGGCCGGGGCCACATGCCTGGAGAAAGCCCACGGCGGTGCCGGTGTGCTGATGGGTGGAGTCCCCGGAGTCGCCCCGGCCGAAGTCGTCGTCATCGGTGGCGGTGTCGTCGGCACCAACGCGGTGATGATGGCCATGGGCATGGGTGCCCACGTTACCGTTCTGGATCGCTCCATCGACCGGATGCGTGAACTGGATACGGAATTCGGATCACACCT
>CBFDEA010000349.1:0-3046 GCA_965603695.1 uncultured Rhodospirillaceae bacterium
CCATCAACCAGCAATTGCTCGACGATTTTCTCGCCGCCCTCAGGCACGGCAACGCCGACCCGCAAACCAGGGTCATGATCATCAGCGGTGCCGGGCGCGCCTTTTGCGCCGGCGACGACTTAAAGGAATTTGACGCCCAAGTCGGCACGCAAGATGAAACCCGTGCCTATGTAGAGTCCATTCAGGAGATCACCCGGGAAATTGTTCTGGGCGATAAAATCGTCCTCGGTGCCATTCACGGCTGGGCCGTCGGGGGTGGCCTTGAATGGCTGATCAATTGCGACTTCGCCATCATGGCCGAAGGGACCCGCTGTTTCTTCCCCGAAATTTCCCTCGGCGTCTTCGTCACCGGGGCGGTAACGACGATCCTGCCCAAGTTGGTCGGCCTTCAGAAAGCCAAAGAACTGATTTTATTTGGCGAACACTTCGACGCCGTCCAGGCCCTGGACTGGGGGCTGGCCTGGAAGGTGGTGCCGCAGGCTGATCTTATGGAAGAAACAATGGCGGCGGCGACGCGCATTGCCCAATTGCCCGAACAAGCCGTGCGCGATTTGAAGCGCGTGATCAACCGGGCCTGCCACCTTGACGCAGAGGCCGCCATGCAACTTGAGACAGAGGCCACCGTGCGCGGCTTCCTCGACCCGACGACGGCGCTGCGAATCTCGAAATTTAACGATCAATAGAAAACCGGCAAAAACAGCCCCTGTAAGAAATTAGTAAGAATTGATTGATAAACCTCTTCAATAACCTTGTTTTTTTACGGGCTTTGTATGGCAAGTATTTTCTTTGAGCAAAATAACCGGCGATATTCCCAACGACGGAGCGTCAATGCGCCATCTTTCATTGACGAGCGAAGGATGGCCGAACGTCGCGACGGGATCGTGCGCCGGGATTATGCTGAATGGTCTCCCGGTTGGCTGCGCTGGCGGCTGCCCGCGTTTCTGCAGAAATCCGGCCAAATTCACGTCCCTCTGTGGATACTGTTAAGTGTTTTCGGCCTGGCCTTGCTGTCTCTGAATATCAATTTCGACACAGCCAATCCGCAGCGCGAAGCTGGCGAAGTGATTGTCTTCGATCCCAGCGAAGCAACCACATCGGAGATCGTTCGCTCAGGCTACGCGGTGATCGAAACCATCAATATGGAAGGCCTGAACATCAGGGTTCAACGCCTGCAAATTCCGCAGAAAATGAGCGTGCCCGAAGCCCTGGCCGACTTGCACAAGCGCTACCCAGGGCTCAAAGTTGACGCCAACACTCAGGTCTACATCTCCGACCCGTCCTGATCAAAAGTCTCAATTAAGCGACCGAGCCGACATAATACTACAAAGTTCTTTTGGAGGTACTCCCCTAGCACACCAAACGCATTGTGATTCGAAGCCCATATACAGAAATAATTTAGATTGAATCCGGCATACCTTTCGGTCAGTTTTGCGTCCAATCGCCCCACAATCTTATGGAGATATCTCATGTTCAAAACTGTCGCCACCGCCCTTGCAATGACGGCCTTTGTCGCCGTCGCCGCAGGAAACGCCGATACAGTCAGCAACACAGAGGATCGTGCTGCCAGTAGCCGGGCGGCCGTTAAACAATTTTTCGGAGCACTCAAAGGCGAATTGGTGGCTGGCATCAAAGCCGGTGGACCGGTAAACGCCATAGGCATTTGCAGCAAACAAGCGCCGGCCATCGCCCACAAGGTCTCAACCCAGATGGGCTGGAAAGTGGCCCGCACCAGCTTGAAAGTGCGCAACCCCAACAATCAACCCGATACCTGGGAACGCTCCATATTGGAAGAGTTCGACGCACGCAAGGCCAAAGGCGAAGACCCCGCCAAGATGGAGCATTTCGCGGTTGTCGAAATGGATAACAAGAAAGTCTTCCGATATATGAAAGCGATCCCGACCGCCCCCAAGCCCTGCCTTGCCTGCCACGGCGAAAAAGTAGCGCCCGAAGTTGAGGCTAAGCTGGCCGAGCTTTACCCCAGTGATCTTGCCCGCGGTTACAAGGCTGGCGATATCCGAGGGGCGTTCACGATCATTCAACCGATGGAATAATCAATCTATTGGACTGCGTTGGGCGGAAGCCACTCAGTGACTTCCGCCCAAACGTGACAAACGACAATTAAATCAGAAGGTCAGGGCCTTGACCTGTACTACCTGTTCGAGCTTGCAGATATTATCCATCACCTGATTATCGGGGGCACCGTCGATTTCAATAAGCGCGATGGCGGCGCCACCTGCCTCGGCCCGCCCCAAATGGAAGGTGGCGATATTGATATTGGCGTCGCCCAAGGTCGTCCCCAGCGAGCCGATAAAGCCCGGCGTATCCTTATTGCTGATGAACAGCATGTTCGGCCCCAGTTCGGCGTCCATGGGGATGCCTTTGATTTCGACGATGCGCGGATGGGCACCCGCAAACAAGGTACCGGAGACGGAGCGGCTTTGTTTTTCCGTCTTTACCGTCAGCTTGATTAAAGTCTGATAGGCGCTGGCCCGTTCATGCTTGACCTCGGTGACGTCGATATCGCGCTCCTTGGCGATGACAGGCGCGTTGACCATGTTGACCGATTCCATCAGCGGCGAAAGCAGCCCCTGCAAAATGATGGCGGTCAGCGGCCTGGTGTTGAGTTCGGCAACGTTGCCTTCATATTCAATAGTGACGCCCTCAAGCCCGCTTTGCGTAAGCTGGCCTGCGAAACTGCCCAACTGTTCGGCGAGCGTCATGTAAGGCTTCAGGCGCGGCGCTTCCTCAGCCGTTACTGAAGGCATGTTCAAGGCATTTGTGACGGCACCGCTAATCAGAAAATCGGCCATCTGCTCGGCCACCTGCAAGGCGACTTTTTCCTGTGCTTCCGTCGTTGAAGCACCCAGATGCGGCGTCGCCACGACGTTGTCCATGCCGAAAAGCGGGTTGTCTTTCGCCGGTTCCTGAGCGAACACATCAAGGCCGGCAGCGGCAACCTGGCCGTTCTCCAGCCCGACTTTCAGGTCTTCCTCGACGATCAGGCCGCCGCGGGCGCAATTGACGATGCGCACGCCCGGCTTCATTT
>CBFDEA010000350.1:0-3042 GCA_965603695.1 uncultured Rhodospirillaceae bacterium
GGCTTCCAGAGGCCCAGCCAAGCGAACGGAGTGAGCGCCCGGCGCTTGAGGGGCTATAACTCTAATGAGGGGGCAATATACCTTATGGGTCCCGGCTCAATCCCGCCGCTTCGAGTTCGCTTAGATAGCCCTGCCACATGGCGTCCTGGTTTTCGCCGAAGGCGTACAGGGCGTCCCAGGTGTAGATGCCGGTGTCGTGCAGGTCGTCGAATTTGATGACGATGGCGTAGTTGCCGACCGGCTCGACGCCCATGATGCCGACATGGCGTCTGCCGGCGACGACTTTCTTTTGCGATGGACTATGGCCCTGAACTTCCGCCGAGGGACTTTCGACCCGGAGCAATTCGGCGGGCAGGGAAAAGGTTTTGCCGTCTTCGAAATCCAGTTCGAGAACTTTCTCCTTGGATTTCAGGCGGATTTCTTTGGGCTTATGATTTTGGCTGTAGTCACTCATTGCGCTTTGGGTCCTAAAAGGCGTGTCATGATAAATCCCTGGCCTCGTCAACCAACATGATCGGAATACCGTCACGGATCGGGTAGGCAAGGTTGGCTCCCTCGCTGATTAATTCCTGGGCCTTCTCGTCGTATTGAAGCGGCCCCTTGGTCAGCGGGCAGACTAGAATTTCGAGGAGTTTTGCATCGACTGTGCGCTGGTTCATGGGCATGTTCCGTTTATATAGGGTGTCAAAAAAAAATTATAAGGCCTTGAGTCGCTGTTTAATTTCGTCTCGATCCGGCGTAATCGGAATCTTCCAGCAAGGCCATCTCCATCAGCGATGATAGCAACTCCCCGCGTCCGGCAATACCCGATGATTCCAGAAGGGCCTGCTTCTCCCGCGATGCTAATGGGCAAATCATCGCCAGCGAGGTTACCAGGGTTTCGTCACTGGCCTCTTCGATGGCCTGCCAGTCGACTTCGATTTCTTTTAAGTCAAAAAATTGCCGGACCGCCTCAAGCAGCCGCGGCCGGTCGGAAATTTGCCCTTCGTCCTCGCGCAGGTCGGCGGCAAAAGGGCGATAGTCCACATGGGCGCGGCGGAAACCGCTTTCGGGGGCCAGTTCGCCGTCAATCTGAAAGCGGCATAGCCCGCGCAGGGCGATGAACAGATGGCCGGTTTCGGTTTCCTCGAACGAGACGATGCGCCCGGCGCAGCCGATAGAATAAAGCGCCGTATCGTCGGGGACCGGGTCCGTACAGATAACCTTGGGCTGGATCATGCCGATGATACGCCCGCTACCCAGGGCGTGTTCAACCATGCTCAGGTAGCGTGGTTCGAAAATGTTCAGGGGCAAGTGGCCGTGCGGCAAAAGCAGGGCGCCGCTTAAGGGGAAAAGCGGAATAACGCCGGGAAAGCCACCAAGGCCAAGGTCACCATATGCGCCGGTCATGAACAATAGATCCTAACTTATGAAAACAGCACCGTCGATAAGGCGCGCCGGGCCGCCATGGTGACAGGATCGCCACCACCCAGGGCCTCGAAAATCTTGAGCATCTGTTTGCGGGCTTCATCGTCATTCCAGGTGCGATCACGGCGGATGATTTCAAGAAGCTCTTCAAGGGCGGCCTCTGCGTTACCCGCGCCATACAGGCACAGGGCCAGATCGAAGCGGGCCTGATGATCGTTTTCATTGTCCGCAAGCTTGCTGAGGAATTCCTCGGTATCGCCGCCGGAAGTCCCGGCCTCGGCCAGCTCCAAAGCGGTGATGGCGGCCTTGACGTCGGCGTCGGCCAAGGTCGCGGCCTCCAGGCCTTCGATCAGGGCTTTGGCGTGGTCGAGCTCGCCGGAAGCCAGATAACAACGGATCAGGCCGGCAATGGCCGGGCCGCTGGATTGCTCCTGGGCGAGGATCTCGGCGTAAAGGGCACTCGCCTGCTCAGCCTGGCCGTCATCGAGCAGCGCCTTGGCCTGTTCCAGCGCTTCTTCGATCGGCGCCTTGGCGTCGCCAGTCAAGCGTTTGATAAAGGCCTTGATCTGGGCTTCGGGCTGCGGCCCTGCGAAGGCGTCGATAGGCTGGCCGTGCTTGAAGCCGAAAACGGTGGGCACGGATTGGACTTGCAACTGACCGGCAAGCTGCTGATTTTCATCGACATTGACCTTGACCATCTTGACGATGCCGCCACCCTGGGTGACCAGCTTCTCGAGGGTTTGGGTGAGCTGCGCGCAGGGTGCACTGCGCGGTGAATAGAAGTCGACAATAACCGGAACGGTTTTGGACTGCTCGACGACATTGGCAATGAAGTTGGCGGTGTCGCAGTCCTTGATCAGGTCGCCGCCGCTGACCGGGCTGCCGTCTTGCTCGATAATCATCGTTGTTGTCGCTTTCACTAGATCAAATAAAAATAAAAAAACCCATCTTGCGCCACATAAATGGCGGGTTTCTTCCCATGCCGCAAGGGGTTGGTCAAAATTAAGTCGGTTAAAGGTCGACCAGAGCCGGCTCGTGACCGGTATCGCGGATAAACCGGATCAGGTCGTCGGGGACAATCGCCGTGGTCATGGTGTTGGTCAGCGGGTGAAAGTTGAGCAGGTCCATGGTCATCATTTCCTTATCGAGGACGACGCGGACCTGGCCGTCATGATCGTTCATCAAGGCAAAGGGCGTTACCGAACCCGGTTCGACGCCAAGGACCAGACGCAACAGATCGGGCTTGCCGAAAGAAAGATGGTGGGAGCCGATGCGGTGGCGCAGGTCCTTCATGTCGATGGGCCGCTCATCGAGGGCGACAACCAGCCACAACACCCCCTTCTTGTCCTTCAGGAACAGGTTCTTGCAATGACCGCCGGGCAAATGGCTACACTGGGCCTGGGCCTCCTCGACGGTAAAAACCGGGCCGTGCGAGTGGCTCTCGAAGGTAATGCCGAGATCCTCCAGGCGCTTGAAAACAATATCCGATGTGGCACTTAAGGGGCTGTTCATGAGGGCGATCATAAGACCGCAAAAAGGCCCTGACCAGCCCTGACAAACACTCAGTTTATCAAGGGGCTTGCAAAGCCGCCGACTTTAAGTATTATCTCGCTCCTTCGCCGGGGTAATCCCCTG
>CBFDEA010000351.1:0-3041 GCA_965603695.1 uncultured Rhodospirillaceae bacterium
GAAACCACTTCAGATTTAACTAGTACAATTCCGAAGACAATTCCAACCAATATATATTTTAAGTATTTCATGTGTTTACTCTAAAAAATTAATGGGAATATTAAATGAATCATAATTATTCCACCAATAAACTTGATAACTTTCTCAGCGAACAGGGTGAGGGTTTGCTCGGCATGGCCGTCGCCAGTTCCGATATTGCCGCCCTGGCCGAAGAACTGGGCGGTCAGCCGCAGGACCTGAAACGTTTGCTGGAATTGCCGGAGGGAACTGTCGAACCGCGCTTTAAATTGTTGCATCCCCCGGCCGGGACGCTGCCGGGGCTGTCCGGATTCTTCTGCCAGCATCTGAGCGCGCACCTGATGCGTCGGCCGGAATGGCTGGTTCATGCCAATGGCGCCCGGCGGATTGCCGGGATGCGCGTCGCCGTGGCCGACAAGGCGAAAGCCCAGGCCGCTTACGGGCGGGTCTTCGGTGCCGAATTTGTCGATGATAAGATAGATTTCATCAAGGTCGACGACGTCCCGAAATTATCCGGCCTTGCCATCGAAGTGGCCGATCTGGCCGTGACAGAGGCATTCCTTGCCGACGCCGGGATTGCCTTCACGCAGGATTCCGAAGGCCTGTCAGTCTCGCCGCAGCAGGCCTGCGGCGCTGTTATCAGGTTTGTGCCAGGGCCCGCTTGTTCTTGACCATAAGAAAGACAATCGCCGCCGCCGCCAGTGCGATCACCGGGATCGCCGCCAGATTGACCGTCCGCCAATCGAAGAAGTGAAGGAGTGCCCCTGATGTCAGCGAGGCCAGGGCGACCGTGCCGAAAACCATGAAGTCGTTGAGCGCCTGGACCTTGGCGCGCTCTTCGGGCTGGTAGGTTTCGGTCAGCAGGGACGAGGCGCCGATGAAGGTGAAATTCCAGCCTAGGCCCAAGGCGAACAGGGCGACCCAGAAATGGGCGACGCTTTCACCGGCCAACGCCGCGACAATGGCGGCGGCGAGCAGAACGACACCGGAGAACATGACACTCCGCACGCCGAAACGGACGATCAACGAGCCGGTGAAAAAAGCCGGTGCGAACATCCCGACCAGATGCCACTGGATGACGAAAGAGGCATCGTGAACCATATAACCGTGGGCGATCATGGCCAGCGGAGTCGCGGTCATAAGCAGACTCATGGTGCTGTAACCGATCATCCCGACGAAGATGGCGGCAAGTAATTCAGGCTGCCGGACGATCTCCTTCAAAGGCCGCCCGCTCGATGTTCTTTCGGCAATATCGGGACGGGGAATATCGATCAGGCTGAGCATCAGGATCGCGACTGCGGCGAGTACGCCGACGGTTATGAACGAACCAAGAAAAGGTATGACGTTGATATCAAACGTCCAATTTGTCAAAAGCGGACCTGAAAAAGCGGCGACGATACCGCCGGAAATGACCAGCGAGATGGCCTTGCTCTTGAAGTTAGCCTCGGCGACGTCGGCTGCGGCAAAGCGGTAGTATTGCGCGAAGCCGCCGTACATGCCGATGATCAGGGTGCCTAGGACAAAAATCCAAAAGTTAGATTGGGCAATGCCATAAGAAGCAATGAGGGCGCCGATAATGCCGCTTGCCGCGCCCAGCATAAAGCCCGGCTTGCGACCGATACGTTTCATCAGCAGCGAAGCGGGAATGGTTGTCAGGGCCGTGGCGATGATGATCACCGATATCGGCAAGGTCGCAAGTGCTTTCTCTTCGGCAAGATCGGCACCGACCAAACCGGCGAGAATAAACATCATCGACTGCCCGGTTATGAACAGCGCCTGACAAAGGGCAAGGACGGTGACATTCCGGTGATCGCGAGATAAACGCATCTGTGTTTCCAAAATTCCAGGAAGTGAAGCCCTGACGCATAATCATTTTAGCGGCGGAATTCAAGAAAACAAAAGTACCCAAACAATGAGTGAACTTTCTATTTTAACGATGCTCCGGGAATTTGATTATTATCAATGTGAATTTGTTGTCTTGCAGTAGCATAGCCTCTGGATGAACGAAGAAAGTAGTACCCTATTATGACGGCGGCAAAATCCCTGATCCTGATCGCCCATGAAGGCATGTGCGATCAACTGGTCAAGCTGATTAAGACCAATCGCGAGGTTTTCGAGTCTTATCGGCTGTTGTCGATCAAGGAAACCGGCGACATTCTGCAGAACGAGACGGGTCTCGAGGTTTCCTCTCTTCACGGTGTTGCCGAAGCTGGCGAGATCCATTTGTGTGGGCTGATCTGTACGACCGGCGTTATTCGCGCCGTCTTTTTTCTGCGCGATCCGCTGTGCTCCGGCGAGGGACAACCTGACATCGCACCGTTCTACCGGGCTTGTGACCTCAACAAGGTTCCCCTGGCGACCAACATTGTCGGTGCCGCAGCGCTGATGCCCTGGCTTGGCCGTCAGAGAGATACGAAATAAAAATAATGCGGGCGCGGCCATTTAAGCATTATTGACCTGTATCAAAGTAGGGACATCCCAATCCGATATAATGCCTCTCAATAACGGTAATTTTGCTTGAGCCTGAGTCGGGAGAAATCCAATGAAGAAGTTATGGTTAACAGTTCTTTCGGGAATTTTTGTTACGACATTAATTTCCAGCCCTTCGCCCGCTGCGGCTGACGCAGATGCAGGGGCAGGTGTTTTCAAAAAAAGATGTGCGGTCTGTCATTCCACGGAGGCCGGAAAGCACAAAAACGGCCCATCCCTTGCCGGGATTATCGGACGCAAGGCGGGGGCGTCTGACTTCGCCAAATACAAGGGTTTAAAGGGATCTGACGTGGTTTGGGACGCCGAAAACCTGGATAAATTTCTCGCCAACCCGAAGAAATTCGTTGGCGCCAAGACCATGGTCTACAAATTGAAAAAAGAGGATCAACGGGCTGCCGTTATTGCATACCTGAAAACCCTCAAATAACCCTGCCGGGCGGGTGCGCGTCTGGCTCACTGGCCCTTATGGAGGAAGGTAACTATGTCACTACCCGGCCCTAAAGCCCACCTTGTACGCTTGGCGGTTCTCATCG
>CBFDEA010000352.1:0-3019 GCA_965603695.1 uncultured Rhodospirillaceae bacterium
CCATCCGAACAATAACCAGGGCCGCGACCCAGGCACCGTTGATCAGCGCGGCGGTAACATAAAGGTAGAGCATGCGGCGAATGTCTGTAGTGGTTGCCCGCGCCGTACCATCACCGAGCCATGGATCGTCGATGATGTTTTCTGAATACCTGCGTGGACCGGCCAGGGCCAGCCCAAGAGCGCCGGCGGCAGCGCCTTCGGGCCATCCGGCATTCATCGAGCGGTGTTTGCCGGCGTCCCTGAGCATGATCTTGGCGGCCTTGAGGGGATTGGCACCGGGGGTAAAGATGGCGGCCAGGACCAGGAACAATCCGGCCAGCCGAGCCGGGATCAGGTTGAGCACATCATCGAGCCGCGCTGCGGTCATGCCGAAGGCGCGGTATTTTGGGGTCATGTGACCGATCATTGAATCCATGGTGTTGACCGCCTTGTAAACCATCAGGCCGGGCAGACCGAACAGGACATACCAGAACACCGGGGCGATCAGGCCATCGGCAAAATTTTCGGCGCAAGACTCGATTGCGGCGCGGCACACGCCGTGCTCGTCGAGATGCTTTGGTGCCCGACCGACGATATGAGAAACCGCCTCACGACCTTGTTCCAGGTTTTGATCGAGACCGAGGGCGACGGCCCGGACACTGTCGTAAAGGCCGCGCCCGGCAAGCAGGGCGGTCAGCAGGAATAGTTCCGGCACCCAGCCGAAATCATGATTCTGGGTCAGCCAGGCAGCTCCCCAACCGACACCGCCCGCAACACTGGAAACAAAGACCACCACCAGCGCCCCACGCAGGGCGCGATCTAGGGTCGGGCGGTTGTCGCGGTTAAGCTTGCGGTCGCACCAGCCGATAAGCGCGCCGATAAATTCCACCGGATGGCGGAACAGCTTGAACGGCATCCGCGCCTCGCCCAGATAGGTATCAAGCAACAGCGCGATCAATAACAGGGCCAGCGGATCGAAGCCATGGCCGCTACCGGCGAATCCAAAGGTAAACATAAGTCCAGAATGGGAGGACGATTTCTTTGCGTCAAATGAAATACAGTTCTATAGTCCGGCACTTGAAATCGCGCCCTTCATTTACGACCGGAGGCAATGACCAGTCGACGTCCGGCGCGAACTTTTTTTAACGCACGAAGGCTAGGACCAGGCGTATGGACGATCTTCCCGAAAACCCGAAAACGGGTGTGATGATTTGTGGCCACGGCAGTCGCGACGAGGGCGCTGTCAGCCAATTCAATGCCCTGGCTGGGCATCTCAAAGAAAAACTTCCCGAGTACGATATCGAAAGCGGCTTTCTCGAGTTTGCTTCACCGGTGTTGCGCACCGGGCTGGACGCGCTGAAAGAGCGCGGCGTCGAAAGAATACTTTGTCTGCCGGGCATGCTGTTCGCCGCCGGACACGTTAAAAACGACTTGCCCAGCGAGGTCAACGAATTCGCCGCAGAAAATCCCGGCATCGATGTGCGTTATGGTCGCGAGCTGGCCATCGACCGGCGCTTGCTGAGCGCGGCGTCCGAACGCATCGAAGAAGCCGAAAACCTGGCGACAACAAAAGTCGCCCGCGGCGATACCCTGCTCATGGTGGTCGGTCGCGGGACCAATGATTCCGATGCCAATTCAAATGTCAGCAAGGTCGCCCGCATGTTGTGGGAAGGCATGGGCTTTGGCTGGGCCGAGGTTAGTTATTCCGGTGTAACAACGCCGCTCGTCGATGCGGGTCTCGCTCATGCGCTGAAACTTGGTTACAAGCGGGTCATCGTTTTTCCGTACTTTTTGTTTACCGGTATTCTGGTGCGGCGTATTTACGACTGGGCCGACGCGGCGCAAGCCGCTCACCCTGATGTGGAAATCCTCAAGGCCGGCTATCTAAACGACCATCCGCTTTTGATTGAAACTTTCATCGACCGGGTCGGTGAAATGCTCAGTGGCGAGAACGTCATGAACTGCCAGCTGTGCAAGTACCGCGAGCAAATAATCGGTTTTGAAGGTGACGTCGGCCAACCGCAAGTCGGCCACCATCACCATGTCCGGGGCATCGGCACCGATCACGATCACGATCATCATCACCATCACCATCATCACGGGGATGGGGAAAAGGAGTCCTGATCGTGGCCGAAGCTCCTTTACGTTTCGATTACATCAAAGACCCGAACGCAATTTATCGTCAGTCGTTCGCGATGATCGAAGACGTCATGCCTGCTAATATTGCGCCCGATATGCATCCTGTTGCGGTGCGTTTGGTGCATGCCTCGGGCACGCCAGACATTGTCGATGATCTGGTGTTTTCAGAAGGCGCCGGGCTGATCGGTTCTCAGGCATTGCGCGGCGGTGCTCCCGTCCTGTGTGACGCAGAAATGGTTGCGGCGGGCATTATCCGCAAGCGCCTGCCTGCCGACAACCAGGTGATCTGCACCCTGAACGATCCGCAGACTGCGCCAACAGCGCAAAGCCTGGCAACAACCCGCTCCGCCGCCGCCCTTGATTTGTGGACACCACACTTGCAGGGTGCCGTCGTTGCCATCGGCAATGCGCCGACAGCTTTATTTCGCTTGCTTGAAATGATATCCGAAGGCGGCCCGCGCCCAGCCTTGATTTTAGGATTCGCCGTCGGCTTCGTCGGTGCCGCCGAATCCAAACAGGCGTTGATTGATCATGGCGAAAAATTGGGCGTCGCGTTCATCACGTTGAAGGGCCGACGCGGTGGCAGTGCCATGGCTTCAGCCGCGCTTAACGCCTTGGCAGCGGGGAATGAAACATGAGTGCCTGGATCACCGTTATTGGCATCGGCGAGGACGGCCTAGAGGGGTTGAGCGCGGTCCGCCTCGCCCAGATCGAGGCCGCCGACGTGTTGATTGGCGGTACCCGCCATCATGGCAAGGTCGAGAATCCCAAGGTCGAGCGTTTGGACTGGGGCAAGGGTTTCGATCAGGCCCTGCAAGAAATAGAGAAGCGTCGGGGCAAGGCCATCGTCGTGCTGGCGTCCGGCGATCCCATGAATTACGGCGTTGGCGTGGTTCTGGTG
>CBFDEA010000353.1:0-3002 GCA_965603695.1 uncultured Rhodospirillaceae bacterium
GCGAGGCGATGATCTTCTCGACCCGGCCGAGATAAATATTACCGACCAGGCTAAGCTTGCCCGCGTCCTCGACGATCAGTTCAACCAGCCTGCCCGCACTAAGCAAAGCGGTGCGCGTGCGCCCGGGGCGAACTTCGATCAGAACCTCGTCCATGCCCGCCACGCTTTAACCCAGACCTTTAAGCAACTGCGCCGTCTCGAACAGCGGCAAGCCGATGACATTGGAGTGCGATCCGATGATTTTGCGGACGAACACCGCGGCCCGTCCCTGAATGGCGTAGCCGCCCGCCTTGCCGTGCCATTCACCACCGGCGATGTAGGCGTCGATGTCGGTGCTCTCCAGGCGCTTGAAGGCCACTGTCGTGCTGACCAGTCTGTGGTGGGCTTTGCCGTCGGGGCCGATGATGGTCAGGCCGCCAACGACCCGGTGACGACGGCCCGACAGCAATGTCAGGAAGGCCCGGGCGTCCTCTTCGCTTTCCGCCTTATTGAGAATGCGGCGACCGACGGCGACCACGGTGTCGCAGCCGAGGATGAAATCACCCGGATAGTCCGCGGCAACGGCGGCGGCCTTGGCGGCACCAAGGCGACGCACCAATTCTGTCGGCAGTTCATTCTTTAAGGGGGTTTCGTCGATGTCCGCCGGGATGATTTTATCGGGAAAAATGCCGATCTGGGCCAGCAAGTCGACACGCCTTGGCGATGCCGACGCCAGTATCAAGCGGGGAATTGTTTTTCCGGAATCCGCCATACTTTATGACCCCCCCGAAAATAAATTATTTAAAGCGGAAGGTGATCCGACCCTTGGACAGATCGTAAGGCGTCATTTCCACGTTGACCCGATCGCCCGCAAGGACGCGGATGCGGAACTTCCGCATTTTGCCCGCCGTGTGGGCGAGGACTTCGTGGCCGTTGTCCAGTTCGACCCGGAACATTGCATTGGGCAACAGTTCCTTAACGATACCGGAAAATTCTAGTAGCTCTTCTTTCGCCATAGTGCTCTCATTCTATTGAATCGGCCACATAAGTGACGCTGTATGTCGGTTTGGTCAAGCTATTTCCTCGATTTCGGCAACCCTCATACGTGCGCCGCCACGTCGATTGGGAAACGCACCTTGATTTTTTCCATTAATTGATCACGCACCTGACGATAGGCATCCAGCCTGATTTCCCGATTTCCCTCGATAATCGTCGGGTCGAAGGTGTTCCAGAATTCGACCTCGCAGGCCATGACACGGGTCATTTCCACCGCTTTGTGCTGGGCTTCCGGCGACAGCGAGATCACCAGATCGAAGGAGTCATCCTCAAGATCATCGAAGGTTTTGGCGTTGTGTTTGGCGATTTCAATGCCGATCTCGTCCATCACTTCAATGACGAAACCATCGATTTCGCCCTGCCTGACGCCTGCCGAGTCGACATAAATGCGATGTCCGTGCAGGTGTTTAAGGATGCCTTCGGCCATTGGCGAACGCACCGCGTTCATGGTGCAGCAAAACAAAACGGCGGAGGGAAGCTCGATCATCCTCTACACCCTGATGTGAAGAACGCAAATCAGGGTGAACAACCGCCTTGCCGTGTCGCTATCGATATCGACCTTTTCGGCAAGCCGTTCGCGAAGGATCTCGGCACCCTCGTTATGCAGGCCACGGCGGCCCATATCGATGGCTTCGATCTGCGAGGGCGAAGAAATTTTAATGGCCTTGAAATAGCTGTCGCAGATCATGAAGTAATCTTTGACGACTGAGCGCAGCGGGCTGAGCGGCTGGGTAAAGCGCGCCAGTTCCTTGTTATCCGTACTCCTGACATCGAAGATCAACCGGTTTTCGGCAATCGACAGGTGCAGGTGGAAGGGGCCGGGCAGATCACCGGCGGGTTGAAAGTGGTTTTCTTCGAGCAGATCGTAAATCGCCACTTTGCGTTCGTGGTCGACTTGCGCGGAGCGGCTGACGACACTGCGTTCGTCGAGGAAGATTTCCGCTATCCTTTGTTTATTTTCCGGGGGCTGATTTCCCAAGACCAGGTTATTCCTCTGTCCGCCGGTTCAAACGCAGGCCGATGGAGCGGGCGTGGGCGTCCAGGCCCTCGGCCTCGGCCAGCAAAATCGCCGCCGGACCGACATTTGCCAGGCTTGCCGCGTCGGCCCCGATCAGCGAACTGCGCTTCATGAAATCAATAACCCCAAGCCCCGACGAGAAACGGGCGCTGCCGTCGGTCGGCAAAACGTGATTGGGTCCGGCCAGATAATCGCCCAGGGCCTCCGGCGCATAACGGCCAAGGAAGATGGCCCCGGCATTGCGGACTTTCGCCGCCAGGGCGTCCGGGTCGGCGACCGCCAACTCCAAATGCTCGGGCGCGACGCGGTCTATCAGCGGCACCGCCTCATCGAGATTTTCGACGACAATAATGGCCCCGAAGTCGTCCCAGCTCTTGGCCGCAATCGCCGCCCTCGGCAATGTTTTAATGGCCCCGTCGAGGGCCGTGGCGACACGCTCGGCAAAGTCCGCGTCATCGCTAATCAGGATCGCCTGCGCCGCCGTGTCGTGTTCGGCCTGCGACAACAGATCGGCGGCGATCCAAGCCGGGTCGTTGGCGGCGTCGGCGACGACCAGAATTTCCGAGGGTCCGGCGATCATATCGATGCCGACGGTCCCAAATACCTGTCTTTTCGCCGCCGCAACGTAGGCGTTGCCGGGTCCGACAATCTTGTCGACCGGGGCGATGGTCGCCGTCCCGTAGGCCAGCGCGCCCACGGCCTGGGCGCCGCCGATACGGTAAATCTCATCGACACCGGCAACACGGGCGGCGGCAAGGACCAGCGGGTTGAGTTCGCCACCCGGCGTCGGCACCACCATGACCAGTCGTTCGACCCCGGCGACCTTGGCCGGCAGGGCGTTCATCAGGACCGAGGACGGATAAGCCGCCGTGCCGCCCGGAACATAAAGACCGGCGGCGGCAATTATGCCAACCTGTGGGTCATTTTCACTTATTATACCCACATTATC
>CBFDEA010000354.1:0-2997 GCA_965603695.1 uncultured Rhodospirillaceae bacterium
AGGTGTGACCCTTGAGCAACGGACTCTTGCCCGCTTCGAGCCCGTGATGTTTGCCGCGGAAATGGTCGATTTGGTTGAGAAAATGGCGAAGGAACAAAGCCTGACAACCCGCCGCATGCCCTCTGGGGCCGGTCACGATGCCCAGATGTTTGCCCCCAATTGTCCGACAGCGATGATTTTCGTTCCGAGCCGGGACGGCATCAGCCACAACGTAAAAGAATTCACCGAGCCCGAAGACATTCGGGCCGGCACCAACGTGCTTCTCCACGTTGTCATGGAAAAAGCAGATGAATAAAGGAACAGGCATGGCAAGAAACATCGTAATCGGTGCCGCGCAACTCGGTCCCATCGCGCGCACGGAAAGCCGCGGCTCTGCGGTTGCCAGGATGATCGCCTTGATGACAGAAGCGAAGGACCGTGGTGTCGAATTGATTGTCTTTCCGGAACTGGCTCTGACGACATTTTTCCCGCGCTGGTACACGGAAGATCAGACGGAAGTCGATGCGTATTTTGAAACGGAAATGCCCGGCCCCGACACCCATCCACTGTTCGAAAAGGCGATCGAGCTTGGTATTGGATTCTATCTCGGCTTTGCTGAATTGGTCGAAGAAGAAGGGCTGGTGCACCATTTCAACACGTCAATTTTAGTCGACAAACTGGGTGAAATCGTCGGCAAATACCGCAAGGTTCATCTTCCCGGCCATCGCGAAGATGAACCCTGGCGGCCGTTTCAACACCTCGAAAAGCGTTACTTCGAAACCGGCAACCTCGGTTTTCCGACCTTTGACGCCTTCGGCGGTGTCATGGGAATGTGCATCTGTAATGATCGCCGCTGGCCAGAAACCTTCCGGGTCATGGGCTTGCAGGGGGCCGAACTTGTGATGTTGGGTTATAATACGCCGGTTCACTATCCACCGGCACCGGAGCACGACCATTTGCAGGATTTTCATAACCATCTGGTGATGCAGGCCGGTGCCTATCAGAACGGGACGTGGATTGTCGGCGTTGCCAAGGCCGGCAGTGAAGAGGGCTGCGATCTGATCGGCGGAAGCTGTATTATAGCCCCGACCGGGGAAATTGTTGCACAGTGTAAGACACTTGGGGACGAACTTATCGTTCATGATTGCAACCTTGATCGTTGCAGGGAAATTCAGACTAATATCTTCGATTTTGCACAACACCGAGAGCCGGAAAGTTATCAGTTGATAACCGCGACCAAGGGTGTGAGCAAGAAAGTTTAAATCATCAATTAACAGAGGCACCGTGACCGCAAGCCATGGTGAGGTAGAGAAAATGACAACCGGATTAGAATGCGAAATCGTCGATCGCGCTGTATACGACCGTGCCGTGGAACGCTTCAAACAAGCGGACATCAAGTTACCGAAAATCTCGCAACTGGCCGACCCGATAGCATCGCGGGATGATTTCGAGGCGCAGATCGGCAGCGCCGACCCCGATGCCCCGGATGCCCGTAACCTGTTTAGGGTGCACTGGCATAATGGAGCGGATCGTAAAAGTCTCGATGATGTACCGGGACATATAGTCCTGCCACCGGAACTAACCGGGGTCGATGCAAAGATCGTCATTGCCCTTGGCAACCGGTTCCCGATGATCCGCGCCCATAAGGTTTTGGCCGCCTATGGCTGTCTTGTGCCGCGTCTGATCAGCGGTCAGTTCGACCCGGCCCGCCACCGGGCCGTATGGCCCTCGACAGGGAATTACTGCCGCGGCGGCGTCGCTATTTCACGCATTCTGGATTGTCGAAGCGTCGCGGTTTTACCCGAAGGCATGAGCCGTGAGCGCTTCGAGTGGCTGGAAAACTGGGTGACAGACCCGAGCGACATCGTGCGGACCTACGGCACTGAAAGTAACGTCAAGGAAATCTATGACGCCTGCCACGAACTGGCGCAGGACGCCGAAAACGTGATCCTCAATCAATTTAACGAGTTCGGAAATTATATCATCCACCGTGCTGTTACAGGACCGGCCCTTGAGCGCATTTTCGATGCCGTCAACACGGACGGCAAGCACAAGGCGCGGGCCTATGTTTCGGCCTCCGGTTCCGGCGGCACTCTGGCTGCCGGCGATTATTTAAAGGAGCGGTTGGGGTCAAGAATTTGCGCCGTCGAGGCGCTGGAGTGTCCGACCTTGCTGTACAACGGATACGGCGAACATAACATTCAAGGAATCGGCGATAAGCATGTACCGTTTATTCATAATGTCCTGAATACAGATTATGTGGTCGGGGTTAGCGACAAAGCTTCGGACTCTTTAAACCTGGTCTTTAACACAACGGTTGGCCGTAGTTATCTGGCGAAGCGGACAGGCCTTGGCCAAGAAGCTATATCGGCGTTGGCCGACCTTGGCCTTTCATCGATTGCGAATGTGGTTGGCGCAATCAAGATGGCCAAGTACATGAACCTTGGGGCCAATGACGTGGTGTTGACAGTGGCAACCGACGGCGCCGAAATGTACGGCACCGAGATCGACAAGGCTCAGACCAGCATTTTCGATGGCCAATTTGATGAATTAAAGGCCGCCGAAGCATTTGGGCGTTATATGCTGGGAGCAACCACAGACAACATGCAGGAGCAAAGTCTGCGTGACCGTGAACGGGTCTTCAATCTTGCCTATTACACCTGGGTCGAACAACAAGGGGTCGAATTGACTGACTTCGACGCCCGTCGAGATCCTGCATTCTGGAATAGCCTGATGGATGCCGTTCCATCCTGGGATCAGATGATCGATGACTTTAATGCCGCCGCAGGGTGACGGAGCGTAAGGACTGGTAGCACGCCAGATTTTCCTAAACCGGCTTCTTCAGCGGCTATAGAAAATTCTCTGTAGAGATTTTTAAGGGAACTATCTTTATGTCCAAAGATAGTTGCGTAATGCGAATATCAAAAGCCAGTTCCCGATGATATTTCCAACCTGACTTGATGGATGTCATTGATCGTTGATTTTGATAGTTCTATTATCTTCTTTTAACCCTATGAG
>CBFDEA010000355.1:0-2996 GCA_965603695.1 uncultured Rhodospirillaceae bacterium
CGGGCAATCTGCACAACAACCAGAATCCGGCCGTCCCGCGCCTCGCTTCCTGATGATGGACGCGGGTGAAACCGGCAAGGATGGAAAGTGGGAGGGGGGGTCATCTGCGGGTGCCACTGGACCTACTGCGCGCCGGGATCAAGATGCGAGCGTTGATCCCTGAGAAGAAGCAAGACAAAATCAATAAAAAGCTCAAGGAGAAAGGAATAGAAGGTGACATCTTCGATATGTCTGACGACCAGATCAACACCTTGATAAAAATCCTGTGCGAACTTGAAATTGAAGCTGGTGATGGCGACGGGGGCTTTTTTATTTGCCGGCGCTTTGGGGCAGGGGCGGCAGCGAGATGATCAGGATGCGTTTGCGGTCAACCAGATAGTCGGTCAGCGCCGCGCCAATCCACATGGCGCTGAGCGCCGCCAGGGCGGTCAACGAGAAGACGCTGTTGCCCGAGACGACGGCACCGACGGCACAGCCGCCCGCCAGCATGCCGCCGAAGCCCATCAGGACAGCGCCGCTTATATAGCGGGGCATGCGGCGTTGATCGTCGAAGCATTCCATTTTCATGGTCCGGCTTAAAAGCGCGGCGATCAGTGAACCGATAAAGATGCCCGGCACCAGGCCCATGTCGAAATTGAACGGGATGGTCGGGGTGTTGATCAGGGTCATCATGGTATCGGCCGATGGTCCGATCAAGCTGATGCTCATCACCGGGACCGGCTCGAAGGATTGATAGGAAAGAGAATAGGTGAACAACCAGGCGCAGGCGATCATCAGGCCGACGCCGAGCGCCCCCGCCGCCCGCCACGGGCCGACCTTGTTGCGGATGCTGTAAAAGACGGCGGCGGCGAGGCCGATCAATCCGATCATCAGGGCGCTTTCGCCGTCCAGGCCAAGGATTGCGATCAGGTCGCGGGCCTCGCCGCCCTCAAGCGTCCACAGGGTGCCGATGTATTCGCGCATTGGCGATAAGGCACCGCGTAGGGAAGCCTGGGCGGTCACCGTCAGGACCAGTCCGGCCACCAGCGAGCGCAAGTTTCCGGTCGCCGAGAGGACCAGCAGACGGCTGGCGCAACCACGCGCCAGAACCATGCCGATGCCGAACAACAGGCCGCCGATAATGGCCCCGGACAGGCTGCCGCGGGCGGCCAGTTGCCGGGCCTGGCTGACGTCAAGCAAATCGGCTGCGATCAATCCTTGCGTCGCGGCGATGGCGGCGAAAAAGGCGAGCAGCCAGATGCTGACACTGGAACCGATGGAGCCCGAGGATACTTCGAGCACGGCGGCGCGCATGCAGAAGCGACTGCGCTGCGCCAGTGCGCCGAACAGAACGCCGATGATTAAACTGCCGAGAGCGAGCACGCCGCCCTCGCCCATCCAGTCGATTGCGTCGATAAGGCTCAACGGGCTTCTCCATGAAATATTAACGAATGCTAATATAACGAAGAGATGAATGCAATGACCTAAGCGTCGTCGTCGATAATTACCCGTTCGTCCTCAATACGGACGCGGCCTTCGGCGATCAGACGGACGGCTTTGGGGTAGATGACGTGTTCGTGTTCGAGCACCCGGGCGGCCAGGGTCTCGGCGTTATCATTCTTTTCGACAGGCACCTTGGCCTGCACGATGATCGGCCCAGAGTCCATGGCGGGGCGGACGTAATGGACCGTGCAGCCGGAAAAATCCTCGCCCGCCGCAATCACCCGCTCATGCACATGCAGGCCCTTGTAGGCGGGCAGCAGCGATGGGTGAATGTTGATCAGGCGGTCCTGCCAGCGATTGACGAAACCATCGCTGAGGATACGCATGAAACCGGCCAGACAAAGAAGGTCGACATCCGCGCCGGCGATAAGGGCGCTCATGGCCGTATCGAAGCTATCGCGGTCCTTGAAGTCTTTGTGGCTGAGGACGGCGGTCTCGATGCCTGCGGCCCGCGCCCGTTCCAAGCCCTGGACGCCGTCGATGTTGGACACCACCAGGGCGATTTGCGCCGGGTAGTCGTCCTCGGCGCAGGCGTCGACCAGGGATTGCAGGTTCGATCCGCGGCCCGATATCAGGACACAGAGTTTCAGCTTGCCCATGACTCTTCAGTGTTCGCTATTTCGACGCCGCCATCGCCACGTTCGACGACCCGACCGATGGTTTTTACACTCTCGCCATTGTCGCTAAAGACCTTTGAGAGTCCATCTGCGCGCTCTGCGGCGACGATGACGGCCATGCCGATGCCGCAGTTGAAGGTGCGGGCCATTTCGGTGCTGGCGATGTTACCGGCTTTGGCCAACCAGGCAAATACGGGCGGCAGGTCCCAAGCCGTCGCGTCGAGATCGGCACCCAGGCCATCTGGCAGGACGCGCGGGATATTTTCCAGCAAGCCGCCACCGGTAATGTGGGCCAGGCCATGGACGCCGCCTGCGGAGATTGCGGCGAGGCAACTTTTGACGTAAATCCGGGTCGGCTCGAGCAACGCCTCGGCCAATGTGCTGCCGGGGCGGAAGGGTGCCTCGGCGGCGTAATCAAGGCCGGAATGTTCGACGACGCGGCGGACCAGTGAGAATCCGTTTGAATGCAGGCCGCTGGCCGCAAGGCCGAGAATAACGTCACCGACGGCGACCTTCTTGCCATCAAGGATGTCCTCGCGTTCGACCGCACCGACGCAAAAACCTGCCAGATCGTAATCGCCGCGCGCGTACATACCGGGCATTTCGGCGGTCTCGCCACCGATCAGGGCGCAACCGGCGCGGCGGCAGCCTTCGGCAATGCCGGAGACGATTTGCGTCCCGGCCGTCACATCGAGCTTGGCGGTGGCGAAGTAATCGAGGAAGAACAAGGGTTCGGCACCCTGAACGATAAGATCGTTGACGCACATGGCGACCAGGTCGATGCCGACGCTGTCGTGCTTGCCCGCTTCGATGGCGACTTTAAGTTTGGTGCCGACGCCGTCCGTCCCGGCGACCAGTACCGGATCGCGGTAACCGGCGGCTTTGAGGTCGAACATC
>CBFDEA010000356.1:0-2974 GCA_965603695.1 uncultured Rhodospirillaceae bacterium
TGGAATTCGTGCTGCGCGACACCATCGGCCGCGATTGGCAGTGCGGCACCTTGCAGGTCGATTTTGTCCTGCCCGAGCGCCTGGATGCCAATTATGTCGGCATCGACGGTGAAAAACACAGACCCGTCATGTTGCACCGGGCGATCCTGGGTTCGTTCGAGCGCTTTATTGGCATCCTGATTGAACATTACGCCGGTAAGTTTCCACTCTGGCTGGCTCCGGTGCAGGTGGTTGTGGCGACGATTACGGAGGCTGCCGACGAATATGCCGCTACCGTCAAGTCGGCCCTGGACGCGGCGGGATTGCGCGTCGTCCTTGATGATCGCAACGAAAAAATTAATTATAAAATCCGCGAACACAGCCATGCCAAGGTGCCGGCAATGCTTATTCTTGGCGGCCGGGAAGCCGAAGAAGGCACGGCCGCGTTGCGTCGTATGGATGGCAAGGATCAAGAAAATCTTGCGCTTGATGAAGCAGTCGCTAGACTTGTGGCTGAAGCGGTGGGACCGCTGGACAACGATTGGGGTTGAAAGGCTTCCCTCAGTTAACTTTTAAACAAAAAGTAGGAGAGATTTAAATAGCGAGACGTCCGATGAACCAAGCGCCGACCCGAAAGGGTCCGCGTATTAATGACATGATCGAGGCCGCAAATGTGCGCGTCGTCGGCGCCGATGGAGAAATGGTCGGTGTGGTTACTATCGCAGAAGGT
The DNA here is from genome assembly GCA_965603695.1 of uncultured Rhodospirillaceae bacterium. Classification (GTDB taxonomy): domain Bacteria; phylum Pseudomonadota; class Alphaproteobacteria; order Rhodospirillales; family JABHCV01; genus JACNJU01. The sequence continues at coordinate 710 of CBFDEA010000356.1, forward strand.
ATCGAATTAGCGCTCGACGCCGGCCTGGATTTGGTCGAGGTGTCGCCTAATGCCGACCCCCCGGTCTGTAAGATCCTCGATTATGGTAAATACAATTACGAGGAACAGAAAAAACGCAACGAGGCGCGCAAGAAGCAGAAAATCGTCGAGGTCAAGGAAATCAAGATGCGTCCAAGCATCGATATCCATGATTACGAGGTCAAAATGCGCAGCGCCCGGCGTTTCCTTGAAAATGAAGATAAGGTCAAGTTCACCATCCGCTTCCGTGGCCGCGAAATGGCCCATCAGGACCTGGGCATGGCGGTGCTTAACCGTATTCGCGATGAACTCGGCGAAGACGTCAAAATCGAGCAGTTCCCCCGCATTGAGGGACGCATGATGATTATGATTGTGGCACCTAAATAAGTGCAGAGCACTTATTTAGGTATTTATTAAATAAAGCCCTTTGGGGCTTTATTTTTTGCCCCTTAGGCGCCGGGCGGGGAGGCTCCGCTCATTAGCGTTATAGCCCCTCAGGCGCCGGGCGGGTCTGTGACCCTTGGCTCGCCGCATAAGCGGCGGCCCGCAGTCGCGGGCTTGTAGAAGTCTTAAGTTCTCGCAGAATCTGGCTCCTCTCACCATTTTTATCTTGGCTTCCAGAGGCCCAGCCAAGCGAACGGAGTGAGCGCCCGGCGCTTGAGGGGCTTGAGCACTAATGAGCGGAGCGTGGGGCAGCAACTCTTTAAACACCACTTGCATTAACCCCAGCCTCGCTTTATAACCCGCGTTCGCGAGCGGAACGGCAGGGCATGCCCAGCCGCTCAGAACACAACCTGCTTTTATTTAAAGGAATGTGAAATGCCCAAGTTGAAGACAAAATCAAGCGCCAAGAAGCGCTTCCGCCTTACCGCTTCCGGCAAGGTTCGGGGGAACGTTGCGTTAAAGCAGCATGGGATGAGCAATCGGCCACAGAAGATGAAGCGCAAAGCGCGCGGCACCATGATCCTGTGCGCCCAAGATGCTCGCATCGTCAAATCCTATATGCCGTACGCTTGAACGAACGAACGCGTTCATCAGAACTCTCTAAGAATTTAAGGAACCGGAAAAATGGCTCGAGTTAAAGGGGGCGCTTCTGCCCACGCCCGTCACAAAAAAGTCCTGGATATGGCCAGCGGTTATCGTGACCGTGGCTCAACAAGTTTTCGCATCGCTATCGAGCGTGTCGAGAAGGGACTCCAGTATGCTTACCGCGATCGTCGCACCAAGAAACGCCAATTCCGCCGTTTGTGGATTCAGCGTATCAACGCCGGTGCGCGCCAGTATGGCATGACCTATTCCCGCTTTATGAGTGGGCTCCTCAAGGCCGAAATCGAACTGGACCGTAAGGTTCTTTCCGAATTGGCTATCAGCGAGCCCGAGGCCTTCAAGGCCCTGGTTGAAGAAGCCGAGGCGGCTCTCGCTAAATCCTGATCTCTTAAATTTTTAAGGGTTCGTCTATCGGGAAAAATTAAAATCGGGGAGCTGGGCTTTATCGCCTTAGGCTCCCCTTTTTCTTGCACTAACGACGGAAAAACCGAATGAATAACGCTGATACCCTGCGCAACGAACTGATTGCGGCCATCAACGCGGCGAGCGCAACGGACGACCTTGAAGCCGTCCGGGTGCAGGCGCTGGGCAAGAAGGGTTCGATCACTCAACTGATGAAGACGCTCGGCAGTATGGAGCCAGAAGAGCGCAAGCAGGCGGGACAGGCGATCAATGCCTTGAAGGATGAAGTGGCGGCCGCCATAGAAACCCGCAAGGAAGCATTGCAAGGGGCCGAGCTTGATCTTCGCCTGATGGCCGAAAAGATCGATGTGACACTACCGGTGCGCACCCAGGGCGATGGCTGCATCCACCCGATCAGTCAGGTGATCGAAGAGATGACGGAGATTTTTTGTGAAATGGGCTTCACCGTTGCCGAAGGGCCCGACATAGAAGAAGACTGGTATAATTTTACCGCCCTGAACATTCCGCCGGAACATCCCGCCAGACAGGAACACGACACTTTCTATCTGCCCGGCGAGAAGGACGGCCACAGGAAGCTACTGCGCACTCATACATCACCGGTGCAAATTCACACCATGCAGGATAAAGAACCGCCGATCCGGATTATCGTTCCGGGCCGGACCTATCGCTGCGATTATGACGCCACCCATTCGCCAATGTTCCATCAGATCGAGGGACTGGTTATCGACGAGGCCACCCACATGGGGCACCTGAAGGGCTGCGTCATCGATTTTTGCC
>CBFDEA010000357.1:0-2974 GCA_965603695.1 uncultured Rhodospirillaceae bacterium
TGCCTGGTCAAGTTCGGCGAAGGCGATGGTCCGCTCATGCACGCTAACGCCGTCGTCTTTAAGCAGTTGAATAACCCGCTGGCGGGTGATGCCGTTAAGGAAGGTGCCGTTGATGGCGGGGGTGTGGACTTCGCCGTCCTTGACCATGAACAGGTTGGCGTAAGCGAATTCGGCGACATTACCATCGGGGTCCAGGACGACGCCGGTATCGAAGCCTTTTTTTGTCGCTTCGGCGACGCTACGGGCAATATTGGGATACAAACACGACGCTTTGGCGTCCGTCGGTGCCATGTCGGCGGCGGGCCTGCGGAAGGCCGACAGGCAAGCGGAAAAACCGTCCGGGGCCGGTATCGGCGCCGGACTGACAATCAGCACGAAGCGGGTGCTTTCGGGGTCCGGAACAATGAAGCCCTCATCGGCGAAGAACATTGGGCAGATGTAAAGTTCGGTGTCTTCGGGGAATTGGCGGATTCCTTGCCAGGCTATTTCTTCTATTTCCGGCCCGCTTATGGTGGGGGCCAATGCCAATGCCTCGGCTGACCTGACGGCGCGGGCGCAATGGAGATCAAGGTCGGGGGCGACGCCTTTGAAGGCGCGGGCACCATCGAAGACAGTTGAGCCCAGCCACACGGCATTGCTTTTAGGGCCAATAATTTGCGGGTTGCCTTCAACCCACGCGCCATCCACATAGGTGATTCCGTCGGCGGCATGGGATTGCGCGCCTGCCTTGCCGAAATGTGTTTTCGCCATCGTGCGGGTCCTTAAAGTAAGTGCTGGTTGGTGTTTACTGGCTGGACCAGACGATCCGGGCAATCCAGTCGACGTCTTCGGCGTCCAGTGCGCGATCATCATGTTTTGGGTTGATCGAGCCGAGCTCAATCTTGTGCGCCGTTTTCCGGCGTAACACCTTGGCCATGATTTCTCCACTTAGAGTCTTGACGACGACCCTGTCGCCCCTGCGAACACTGGCCTGGGGCGAAACGATGACGGTGTCGCCGTCGCGGTAGGCGGGTTCCATACTGTCGCCGGAAATCTCCAGCGCGTAGGCATGGTCGTCGGCAAGCCCGGGGAAGGGGATTTCATCCCAGGAGCCGCCGATGGGATATCCGGCATCATCGAAAAAACCCTGCGAACCGGCCTGCGCGAAGCCAATCAACGGGACGTTGCGGAAGATGCCAATACCTTCACCGTCGCCGACGTAGGAAAGAAATTCACCCAGCGACGCGTTGGTCGCGCGCAGGACCTTGGCGATGCTTTCGGTGCTCGGCCAGCGTTGCTTGCCTTGCCCGGTTATACGTTTGGACTTATTAAAAGTCGTCGGATCGAGTCCGGCCCGTTTGGCCAGTCCCGACGGTGAGAACCCGTGTTCACGGGCAAGGGCGTCTATAGCGCGCCAGACATCAGAATGTTTCAACATAGGAACATTGTCGTACAAAAGACATGATTATGCACTAGAAATTTTAAGTCATAGCGCCTTGACCTAGGATAAAAAGTCTATTATTTGATTATGTTCATTTTAAATCCATATTTCTGGGGAGGATACAGCCGTGGCCCGTTGCCGATATAGACAAAAAAAACAATCTCAAGCGCCGAGCATTCCATTTTTCGATGCAGAAGAAGCGTGGTTTTGGTTCATGCGTAGCCAGCGCGCCCGTCTGGAGGGTGCCAAAATGCGTAGTGGCGAGGCCAATGTCGTGCGTCCCTGCGACCCCGATGACCTGTACCGTGCGGTTATGGCGTTGGTTAGCAAGCGTGTCCTGGGGCGCTATCATTTGAAAGTGCTGGCCAGCTTTGGCATCAATGAATGTGCCCCGGATCCGCGCGTCAGAGAGCAATACCGCGCATCCTGTTTGTGGGATGAGGCACTAGACCGCTTGACAACAGTCCTTCGGAAAAAAGGCATTGTCGAATGAAGCGAGCGCTGGTCGTCTTCGTCGGGCAGACGGAACTCAAAAAGCTGTGGGTTTTGAAACGCGGACACCGTCATTGCTTTGCCCTGATCGAGGGGCGAACCGGCTGGGCCATCTATAATCCGCTCAGTCATTATACGGAAATAGAGACATACCCAAACCTGGAAGCTGACGAGATCGTCGGCTTCTATCAAGGATTGGGTCACGCCGTGGTCAAAACAAGGGTGCAAGACGTGGCAAAAAAGCGAGCGCCGCTGTTCCCGTATACCTGCGTCGAGGCCGTCAAAAGAGCCTTGGGCATTCATGCCCGCACGGTCGTGACACCCTGGCAATTGCGCAGATATCTAGAAAATAATCGTAAAATAGAAAAAAAGTCCTTGATTGCAAAGGGGGTGATTGGCTAGGATCGTTTTAACGAGTCGCACAGTTGCGTCCGGACCCCGCCCAAGGTAAATGCCTTGGCGGGTTTTTTGTTGTCCGGGCGAGGGGGGGGTTAGTAAATGTTTCTACCCTTGGTATTATTCAACCAAGCCACTACGATAATTTACGGCAATATTTGAACGGTACGGAACTCCGCGTATGACCGACAATGAGAGTGGCCCAAAAGATTTTGGAACGACCCTCGACGGTCGTCCACTTAATGACATGAGCGGCCCGGTTTCGCCGGAACTTAAGCGATTCATACGCTGGCTATGGGCTTTTTTTGGACTACTGATCGTTGGTTTAGGCGTTTTGTACGCCTGGGGGACATTGTTTTTATTTGCCGATCCCCATCGTCTCGCCTACACGTCCGACCTGACGCCCGTTGAGCATATCGTTAGTGACCAGCGCTTCGTTATCCCCATGGCCTATATGCCGTATTTTGGGGATCATATCGGCCATACGTTGACGGAAGATATAAATGCGATATTCGTTAAAGGAACGTTGCCGGACCTTGCTCCTTACAGTGAGGGAACGGCGAAATTATTCGAGGAACGGAGTAAAGTCGTACACATGGGCATATGGCTTGTGCCGGTTGGCAAAGAGGATGGAACTGTCCTCGAAGATAAACTCGATTTGAACAC
>CBFDEA010000358.1:0-2972 GCA_965603695.1 uncultured Rhodospirillaceae bacterium
TGCAAAACTGGAACACGAGACGGTGGAACTGGATATTGAAAAGGTCCTACCGAAAGAAATTATCGGTGAAATTATCCCGTTTGTTAACAAGATGATGAGCAACAGGCGTATTGAGTTCGTTGACTTGTGCGACGGTCATGAAAATATCGCGATAATGGCCGATAAAAGAAAAATAAAGCAGGTCCTATTAAATCTATTCTCCAACGCGATCAAATATAACACCGAAGGTGGAAAGGTTGTTCTTAGCTGCGAACAGGCGGCTAATGGAATGTCCAGGATCACGGTGGGTGATACAGGTTTGGGTATTCCACTGTCGTCTCAACCGCAATTGTTTGAAGCGTTCAATCGTCTGGGTTTTGACGACACCAATATCAAGGGAACTGGCGTTGGCCTAACTATCTCCAAGCACTTGGTAGAACTTATGGGCGGGCGGATCGGTTTTGAAAGCACCGAGGGCAAGGGAAGTAAATTCTGGGTCGAGATTCCCCGCGCGGATATAAATGACCTCTGATGTCCGCTTTGCCCGCAACAGCGGACATTTCTCATTAATGTGAGAATTTTCTCACTAACTGTGAGAACCGACAGTGGGGGTCATGATAATCGAACAATCACCCTCCCCTTGGCTCCCCTCCCCTCAAGGGAGGGGAAATCGCATCAGGGCCATTTTGTTTTTAAGCCCCTGCTAAAGCGCCTTCAAGCGCTCCAGCGCTTCTTTCACCTTGACCAGAGTCTCCGCTTCTTCATTGCGGCGCTGGCGTTCGGTTTCTACGACTGCCGCCGGGGCTTTGTCGGTGAAGCCTTTGTTGGCGAGTTTCTTGTCGTGCTTGTTGATCTCCATTTCCAGGCGGGCCTGTTCGGCGGCGACATCGACGAGATCGGCGAGCGGTAGGACCATGGTCGCCTCGCCGAGCACATCTTGCACGGCACCCTTGGGCGCGTCGCCCTCCAACACGTCGAGGGACGACAGGCGGGCCAGCGACATCAGGATGTTCTTGTGGGTTTCCATACGCGCCCGGGTGATGGCGTTTGCGTCTTTCAGCAACATCGTGATCTTGGCCCCCGGCGAGACATTCATTTCGGAACGCACGGCGCGGACCTGGGTAATAAACTGCACGACCCAGTCCATTTCGGCTGTCGCATCTGCGTCGATCAGGCTGTCGGAAAGCGCCGGCCAGTCTGAACCCATCAGCGAGCCTTGCGCGTCGAATTGCGATTGCCACAGCTCTTCGGTGATGAACGGCATGACCGGGTGCAACAGATGCAGGATTTGACCGAGCACCCAGGCGGTGGCGGCGCGGGTTTCGGCCTTGGTGGCTTCGTCGCTTCCCTGGAAGATCGGCTTGGCGAATTCCAGATGCCAGTCGCAGAAAGACCCCCAAGTGAACTGATAAAGGGCGTTTGCGACATCGTTGAAGCGGTAGGCTTCTATCGCCGTCTCGGCTGCTTTCGCGGCCTCGGCAGTCTTGCCGACGATCCACTTATTGAGCGTCAGTTTGCAAGCGGCGGGATCGAAATCCGCATCGAACGTGCATTCGTTCATTTCGGCGAAGCGCGCCGCGTTCCACAGCTTGGTGCAGAAGTTGCGGTAGCCTTCGACCCGGGATTCGGACATTTTGACGTCCCTCCCCTGAGCGGCAAAGGCGGTCAGGGTGAAGCGCAGGGCGTCGGCGCCGAACTTGTCGATCAGGTCGAGCGGGTCCATGACGTTGCCCTTGGACTTGGACATTTTCTGGCCGTGCTCGTCACGGACCAGGGCGTGGATGTAGACCGTGTGGAACGGCACTTCGTCCATGAAATGCAGGCCCGCCATCATCATTCGGGCGACCCAGAAGAAGATAATATCAAAGCCGGTGACCAGCACATCGGTCTGATAATAACGCGCCACTTCCGGTGTCTGTTCCGGCCAGCCTAGCGTCGAGAACGGCCACAGGGCCGAGGAGAACCAGGTATCGAGGACATCTTCGTCGCGTGTCAGCTCAACGGTCTTGCCGTAATGTTGGTCGGCGGCGGCCTGGGCCTGGTCTTCGTCCAGTTCGACGAAGATTTCCCCGTCCGGGCCGTACCACGCGGGGATCTGATGGCCCCACCAGATTTGCCGCGACACGCACCACGGCTGGATGTTGCGCATCCACTCGAAGTAAGTTTTCTGCCAATTTTCGGGGACGAATTTGGTCTTGCCCTGCTCGACGGCTTCGATGGCGGGCTTGGCCAGGGTCGCCGCATCGACGAACCACTGGTCGGTCAACCACGGCTCGATAACGACGCCGGAACGGTCGCCGTAGGGAATGGTCATCATGTTGTCTTCGATTTTCTCGAGCAGGCCCAGGCCTTCGACTTCCTTGATGATGGCGTCGCGGGCCTCGAAGCGATCCAACCCTTGCAGGTGATCCGGGGCGTTCTCATTAATGCGGGCGTCGCGGTCGAAAATATTGATGACCTCGAGATCCTGCCTGCGGCCGACCTCGAAATCGTTGAAGTCGTGGGCCGGGGTGATCTTGACAGCACCCGAACCCTTTTCCGGGTCGGCGTACTCGTCGGCGACGATGGGAATTCTGCGCCCGACAATCGGCAAAATGCAGAACTTGCCGATCAGGTCCTTGTAGCGCTCATCCTCGGGATGAACGGCGACGCCGGTATCGCCGAGCATGGTTTCGGGGCGCGTCGTGGCGACGGAGATAAACTCGCCCGCGCGGTCTTCAACAGGATACTTAATGTACCACATGTTGCCGTTGATCTCGCGCTGCTCGACTTCCAGATCGGAAATCGCCGTGTGCAACAGCGGGTCCCAGTTGACCAGGCGCTGGTCGCGGTAGATCAAACCCTGCTTGTGCAGATCGACGAAGACTTTGCGCACCGCTGAGGACAGGCCGTCGTCCATGGTGAAGCGCTCGCGGCTCCAGTCGCACGACGCGCCGAGCCTGCGCAGCTGGCCGGTGATTGAGCCGCCGGATTCCGCCTTCCACTTCCACACC
>CBFDEA010000359.1:0-2971 GCA_965603695.1 uncultured Rhodospirillaceae bacterium
CGCCAGCCCGGTCCCGGCCTGGAAACCAGTTACGCCAATGGCGGCCAGATTTCGCCCTGCCATTCAACCCCCTGGGCGACACCGGCGACATTGCCGAAAATCATCAAATGGCTGGGCCGCGACGACGCGCCGCTGAAATTCCGCCTGAAAGCCGATCCGGCCCTTTGGTCGTGGTCCCTGCGCTTCCTTGCCAACTGCACGAAAGGCCGGGCCGACATCAACACCGAACGAATGCTGCGTTTGGCCCTGTATAGCCGCGACACCCTGGCCGCCCTGCGCCGCGACACCCACGTTCAATACGATCAACTGAGCAAGGGCATCCTGCACATCTATCAGGACGCGCGGGAACTTGCCGCCGCCGCCAAGCGGGTTCAGGCGATGAATGATCTGGGGCTGCAGCGCCACCCCCTCGATATCGCGGCTTGCCTGGCCCTGGAACCGGCCCTTAAAGGAGCGGCGGACAGTGGTCTGATCAGGGGCGGTATTCTCACCCCCGGCGACGAAAGTGGCGACGCCCATAGCTTCACCACCGGGCTGGCCCAGCTTGCCGCCGAAATGGGTGTCGAATTCCGCTACGACTGCCGGATCGAGCGCCTGCTGGCCAAGGATGGCCAGATCACCGGCGTCGAGACGTCTCAGGGGGTTATTCAGGCAAAGGCGTGCGTCATCGCCCTGGGCAGCTATTCCCCGCTGCTGCTGAAACCCTTAGGGCTTAATCTGCCTGTCTATCCGGCCAAGGGCTATTCCGTCACACTCGAGGTTGGCGACAGTCTTGAGGCCCCCTTCGTCAGCCTGATTCAGGATGAGTTGAAGCTTGTCTATTCTCGTCTTGGCAAACGCTTGCGGATCGCCGGAACGGCGGAAATTGCCGGTTACGATACCGAGATCGACAACACACGGGTACGCCGCATCCTGCAAGCGGCGCAGGCCCTGTTGCCGCACTGCGCGTACACCGGCGAGCCTGAGTTCTGGGCCGGCCTGCGACCGAAAACCCCCGACAGTGTGCCGGTTCTCGGACGCACTAAAATAGATGGTTTGTACCTCAACACCGGTCACGGCACCCTGGGCTGGACCATGGCTTGCGGATCGGGCAAGGCATTGGCCGATCTGATGTGCGGGAAGGAGCCGAAAATCAGCCTTGATGGCCTGACAATCGATCGTTTTTAAAATAGCTGCATTGAGGACAGGAAATTGTCCGAAATGTTTTACTCAGGGCACACTCGTGCGCCTCTCCATGAACCTGCCTGAGCAATACCGCTCTTAGCGATCCAGTCTTTCTTTGACGTCGGCGGCGAAGTCCTCGTAACGCCTGAGCGCCGACACCTTGACCTCCACATGCTGGCCCATTTTCTGCATGATCGGCAAATCCATGAGGATTTGATCCAGGGTATCGGGACCATCAAGATTGAGGATGGCGATGACGCGGCGTTCGCCAGCAACCTTCCAAAGATCGACGACCGCCCCGGCCTCCTTGGCCCCAAGGGCGACTCCGGCTTCTTCCGCCCAGATCGTGAAAAGGTCGTTCTGCTTCATATCGGCCGCATAGCTCACGCTAAAATCAAGATGATATAACATTGCTTCCTCCGATTTTTATTGTGCCCCGCCATTATAACCGCATTACCCGCATCAAACCATGACATCATTCTTTCAGGCGGCTACTGATCATCACTTCCGAATGCAAGGTTTTATGGACCGGGCATTTGTCGGCTATTTCCAGGAGCCGCTGGCGGGTCGCGGTATCAATATCGCCAATGACTTCGATCTCGCGTTCAATGTGATCGACCTTGCCCTTCGTCGACTGGCAATCAAGGCAATCTTCGGCGTGTATTTTATCATGCTTCAGTCTAACGAATACATGCTCCAGGGCGATGCCCTTGCGCTCTGCATACATCCTGAGCGTCATTGAGGTGCAGGCCCCAAGGCCAGCCATCAAAAGATCGTAGGGCCCTGGGCCGCTATCGTTACCGCCGTAGCTTTCGGGTTCGTCGGCATACAATTGATGATGATTGTTGATCGATACGCTCTGAGAAAATCGACCGATCCCGTTTTCAGCGACAACAACCTGTCCCGCAGTGCTTTTCAAATTTTTATCAACAACCTGATCGCCGATATAGCGCATCGCCCACGCAGAAAGGACTGCTGCCACATAGCGAGAATCCTGTCGTCGGCTTAACAAGTGATCGGCATCGTCAAGGGAGACAAAGCTTTTAGGATGTTTCGCTGCCTGAAAAATATGCCCGGCGTTTTCGATCCCGACCGTCTCATCCATTGGCGCGTGAAAGACAAGCAAAGCCTTTTGCAAAGTGGAAATCGCGCTATCGAGTTTAACTTCCGAAATATCATCGACGAATTGCTTCTGAATTTTGAAATGACGGCCACCGAGCACCACTTCCGCTTCGCCCTCATTTTCTATCTGCTCTCTGTCTTCGGCAAACAAATGGGCGACATGGCCGGGGTCGCTTGGCGCACCGATGGTCGCAATTGCGACAGCAGATGGAACTTGAGCAGCCGCCGCCAGCACCGCTGCGCCGCCCAGTGAATGACCGATAAGTATTTTCGGGGCCTGAAAATTGTCCCCCAGATAGTGCGCCGCCGCGACAAGGTCGCCAACGTTGGAAGAAAAATTGGTATTGGCAAACTCCCCTTCAGAGCTGCCAAGGCCGGTAAAATCGAAACGCAGCACCGCGATGCCGTGCGAAGCCAGTTCGCTGGCTATTCTGGATGCGGCGAAGATGTCCTTTGAACAGGTAAAACAATGTGCAAATAAGGCATACGCGCGGGGTTCACCGGTTGGCTTTTCCAGTCGTGCCGATAAACTATGTCCCTGGCTGCCGGGGAAAGTGATTTTCTCGCTTGTCGGGTCATTCATTTGCTATCGTCTCCTTGCGCCCTGTTTTTGCCTGCATCTGGAAATAAGATATGACACCCAAGAACATCGAAATCATAGAAAAAACGACAGCCTTCAAGGCCT
>CBFDEA010000360.1:0-2963 GCA_965603695.1 uncultured Rhodospirillaceae bacterium
GGAAGGCGATCAATAATGAGTGGTGAAACGCTGCAATTTTGGGGGCTTGTCGCCGCCATTAGCATTATCGCGCTGGCCTTCCTGGTGATCCCCCTGGTGCGGCGCCGGACCGTGGTCACTGCCGTGCGTGAAGTCTATGACATCAATGTCTACAAGGACCAGCTTGGCGAAATCGAACGGGACCTGGATCGCGGATTGCTGGACGACGCCCAGGCCAATTCCGCCCGCATTGAAATCAAACGACGCATGCTTGCCGCCGCCGACCTTGTTGATGACGCGGCCAAGTCCGAAGATGTCGATGCTGGCCCCGTCGGTTTGACATCCAATTTGGGGTTGCTCTCGGTCATCGTGCTTGGCTTGCCGGCGGCCGCGGTCGCCATGTATCTGTATCTGGGGCGTCCGGGCGTTCCCGATCAACCCTTTGCCGACCGACCGACCCAGACCCAGACAGCGGACAAGGGCGAGCCGTCGGATCTGGGCTCCGTTGCCGAAAAGCTGGCAAAAAGGCTGGAAGCCAATCCCGACGACCTGCGCGGCTGGATGCTGTTGGGCCGTAGTTATATGTCTCTTGGTCAATTCACGAAGGCCGCCAGTGCTTACGGACGGGCTTATGGAATCAGCGAAAAAGATGCTGAAATTGGGGCCGAATACGCCGAAGCCTTGTCGCTGGCTTCCAACTCGACGATCACACCGCTGGCCAAGGATGTTTTCGATCAAACGCTGGCCACCGACCCCCTGAATGCCAAGGCCCGGTTTTACCTGGCCATGTACAAGGCCCAAGGCGGGAATATTCGGGGAGCTCTGCAGGGCTGGATCGACCTTATTGCGATTTCACCGGCGGATGCGCCCTGGTATGCCACCGTATCCCAACAAGTCGAACGGGCGAGCAAAGAGCTTGGAATTGATCCGGCGACGATTAAGCCGTCACCGGAAACGGCGGCCCTGGCGGTTGAAGCCCGCAGGCTGCGCCCGCAAATGACCCCGACGCCCGAAGCCTCGACGCCCGGTCCCAGTCAGGCCGATGTGGAAGCGGCCGATCAAATGTCGGGCGAAGACCGTCAGGCGATGATCCGTTCCATGGTCAACCGCCTGGCCGACCGCTTGAAGGATAATCCCGACGACAAGACTGGTTGGCAGCGCCTGGAGCGGGCCTATCGGGTGCTCGGCGAAACGGCGAAGGCCGACGAAGCCGCCGCCAACGCCGCAAAATTGCCCTGACCATCGACTCGCCCACCCACACTTAGGGGTGTTGCATGTTTTTGCAGTTCCGACGATAAAGCGGCAAATCTTGTTCAATGGGAAAGGCTTCAACAAAATGTCACAATTCAAAACCATCGATGATCTGGATGTCGCCGGTAAAAGGGTGCTCGTTCGCGCCGACCTGAACGTGCCCATGGCCGATGGCAAAGTAACGGACAGCACGCGCATTGACCGCACGGTGCCGACCCTGACCGAATTGTCGAACAAGGGTGCCCGGGTCATCGTCATGACCCATTTCGGTCGCCCCAAGGGCAAGGTCGTTCCGGAAATGAGCCTGGCACCCGTAGCCAAGGCCCTTTCGGAAGCTTGCGGCCAACCCGTCAAGTTCGCCACCGATACCGTTGGCGAAAGCGCGCGCCAGCATATCAGCGAGATGGATGAAGGCGACATCATAATGCTGGAAAACCTGCGCTTTAACCAGGGCGAGGAAGAAAACGACAAAGCCTTTACCATTGAGCTTTCGAAGCTTGGCGACGCCTATGTCAGCGACGCTTTTTCCTGTTCGCATCGGGCCCACGCCTCGACCGAGGGGTTGGCCCATCTGCTGCCTTCCGCCGCCGGTCGGTTGATGCAGGTCGAAGTTGAATCACTTGCCAATGCGTTGGAGAAACCTGAAAAGCCCGTCGCCGCCGTCGTTGGCGGGGCCAAGGTCTCCACCAAAATGGAAGTCCTCGGCAATCTGGCTGGCAAAGTCGAGATGCTGATTATCGGCGGCGGAATGGCCAACACCTTCCTGTTCGCCCAGGGTCATGACATCGGTAATTCACTGTGTGAAACAGACATGGCCGACGAAGCCCGCAGTATTCTGGAGAACGCCGAAAAATCCGGCTGCAAGGTCGTCCTGCCGCTGGACGGCGTCGTCGCCCGTGAATTCAAGGCCGGTGCCGACAATGAAACCGTCGGGCTTGATGGCATTCCAGCGGACGCCATGATGCTCGACATCGGACCGGCGTCCATCGCCGACGTTTCGGCGCGTCTGGAAGAATGCAAGACCCTGGTCTGGAACGGGCCGTTTGGGGCCTTTGAAATCCCACCCTTCGATGCCGGAACCAACGCCGTGGCGCAAGCCGCCGCGCGATTGACCCGCGACGGTAAATTGCTCAGCGTCGCCGGTGGTGGCGACACCGTGGCCGCCCTGGCTCATGCCGGTGTCAGTGATGATTTTTCCTATATTTCGACGGCCGGCGGCGCCTTCCTGGAGTGGATGGAAGGCAAGAAACTGCCCGGCGTAGAAGTTTTGCGGAAGTAAATCTTACGAAGCGTCCTGATCATTTTGACCGTCGGCGTTATCGGTGTCTTCAATCATCCCGTCAAGCAACTGGTCGCGCATTTTGTGAACCAGTGAATCGAGCATGAAGCGAAGGCTTTCTGATTGTTCCAGCAGGTCGGTGGTGACGTGCAGGGCTTCGGCCGATGTTGTCTGGGCGATGCCAAGGGCCAGATTACGGGCTTCCAGCACGACACTGTTGATATCGCGCAAGGCCCAGGTCGCCTGAGACGCCGTCGCCCGGATAACATCGAAGCGGCGACCGATGGAACTTTCCATTTCCGGTCGTCCCATTTGGGGTTCCGGCGGACGTTCATCGTCGCCTCGCTGTTCGGTGGTAAACATCACCAGATTCCCACCGGGCTCGGCTTCATCCGGGCCACCCCTGGAGCCGCCGACCCATAGCAGATCGGCCTGTTCACCGATGGTTCTGATC
>CBFDEA010000361.1:0-2960 GCA_965603695.1 uncultured Rhodospirillaceae bacterium
TCCGGAATTCAGAACCCGCGGGTTTTGTCCCTTGGCTTCCTCAAAGGTATAGCCGCTGGCTTTCGTGAATTGCGGATTGACGTATTCGATCGTGCCATCCAGGTCGGTGATGACGATGGACACCGGGCTTTGTTCGATGGCGACGGAAAGCTTTCTAATTTCTTCATCGGCCTTTTTTCTTTTGGTTATATCGGTGAATGTACTGACAAAGCCGCCGCCGGGAATGGGACCGCCACTGACTTCGATGAAGCTTCCGTCCGGACGTTGCCGTTCGAAGGCGTGGACTTCGAATTTCTTCGCCCGCTCCACCTGTTCCTCCAGGCCAAGGCCCGGTTCCTCGAAAACGAATTCTTTGCGGTCAATGTCGTATTGCATGAAGTCCCTGAAATCCTGGCCCTCAACCAGCATTTCCTCGGGGTAGGCGCGGATTTCCCTGAACTTATCGTTCCAGGAGATCAGCTTGAGGTCCTTGTCGAAGGCGACGATGCCCTGAGTCATCGAGCCTAAAATCGTCTGCAGAAGGTTCGATCGTTCATCCAATTCCCGCGTCCGCTCTTCGACTTTCCGTTCAAGATCGTCGCGCGCCTTGCTCAGTGATCGATTGGCGCTGCGACCGATCCAGATCGACAAGCCGGTCAGGATAAGGGCCATCACCACGGTAATGCCGAGCACGATCATCACCGTGTTGCGAATGGTAAAGTACGAGTTCATTGCCTCATCGATATCGACTTCCGTCGTCATGCCGATACCGACTTGCTTATCCCACAGCCAGGCCCCCATCACCGGCTGGCCGCGGTAATCGATGTAGCCTTCGACATTGAGGCCGTTTTCCCCAGCAGTCGCCTTGCGCGCCATCAGGGTCAGGGGCAGGTTTTCCAGATTGTCCGGCAAGGCATAACCTTGCAAAAGGTTGCCGCCCGGATCGGCAACCCGAATATTGAGGATGCTTTCATCGCCTGGCTTGAGCAGGCCGGTCTGCATCAGGTCGTCCATGAACCGGCTTTCCGATAATAACTTGCCCTTGTCGTCAAAGGCGTAGGTCTCGCCGGACAGACCCATACGCCCGAGTTGGATGATGCGCGAGAATTCGCCATGGGGGTCGAGGCGCATGGTCAGGACGGCAATCACCTTCTTAAGGGAAAGATCCTTAACCGGTGCAGCCAGGAACATGGTCGATACCTGACCGCTGCGATGCGCTTCCACATCGGAAACAATCGGCGGTATCAGCACCGTTTCACCCTGCAGCACCCTGTCGAAGAGCTCTCTCTTGTGTTTGTAAATCAAATTGATCGAACCGACATTGGCATCACGCATGGAGCCAATACTGACGCCGTCCGGGGTGATGACGAAGAACCCGGCCTTGCCAATCCTGTTTTGTTCGGTTTCGAGCATATTTCGGATCTGAAAGAGTTGGCTGCTTTTCAGTAATGCTTCCCGGTTGCGTGGGACCTCCAGTAAATTTTTGACCAGGGTGCGCGGGCCGAACGCCTCGGAAATCGACAACAGGTCGGTCTTTTTGCCGTCGAGCCACAGGGTTAAGGCTTCGTGGGTGCTGTGCAGGATCGTCTGCAGGGAATAGCCGATGTCGTTGCGGGCACGGTCCTCGACGCTTTTCACCGTGTACCAGGCCGACAGCACGACGACGCACAGGAAGACACCGATCAACAGCATTCCCAGTCCCTTGACCTCGCGGGACTGGTAAAGCCGCGACGTATCCTTGCCTTCGAGAATCTTCATGGCCAGAACCATCGCCAAAAGCAGGACGATCATAACGGTGACACCACCGCCGATTTGCAGGATCAGATCGGTGCTTTCGATCCCGGTTTTCCCCGTCGTGGGAGGGGCGATGCCGGAAATCCAGCGTTCGCGGATTTCACGTTTTTCCTTTTCCGACAAGGCGTCCAGTGCCTTGTTGAGAATCGACGCCAGCTCGGGCCAATCCTTGCGCACACCCATCGACTGAATATCATTCTTGTAAAGGGTCTGCGCCGCCACCTTGATATTAAACAACCCCAAGTCTTCGGCCAGATAGATGCCAACGGCTTGATTGCTGACGAATGCGTCGGCCCTGCCAAAGGACACCGCTTCCAGCGCGTCCTTGGTGGAAGGCACTTCCAGCAGTTTGATTTGCCGATGATCTTTTTTCAGCAGCTTCTGGGTAATGAAATTTTTCTCAACGGCGACCGTCCGGCCGTACAGGTCTTTAAGCGAGCCGATCGTGTTGTCGTCCGTTCGGGCGAAAATAACCCTGGGGAACGATAGATAGGGCCGCGTGAAGGCGACAAGCTTTTCACGCTCGGGGCTGTGGGCGATGGTCGGCAACAGATCGACTTTTTCCAGGTTCGATATGCCTTCTAGTCCCTCGGCCCAACTGATCGGTACATATTCAATATCGAGTCCGACGTTGTCCAGAACGGCCTTTACATAATCAAGCGCCAGACCCTTGGGATTGTCATTATCCATGAAATGGAAAGGCGGCCAGGTTCCGACCATGACGCGGATCGTCTTGTGATCTTTCAACCACGCGGTTTCGTCTTCGCTGAAGGACAGGGCTTTCTTGTCTGACTCATAGTCGGAAGTCCCCACCCATTTTCTAGCTATGGCGCGGCGTTCATCCTGACTGATATTGTCCAGTGCTTTTTGCAACAAACCGGCCAGAATCGGCCAATCCAGGCGCACCCCCATGGCCATTTCCCCACCTGGAATATCGGAAGATGCGGCGATGTGAAGATTGAGAAGATTGTGTTTTTCAATGAGATAGCTAATGACGGCGAGGCTGCCCTGGGCAGCGTCTGCCTTGCCAGTGGCGACGGCATTTAACTCGGCGAGTGGGCTATCGACGATGAGTTGTTTAATCTCTGGGTGTAATTGGCTCATTTTGCCGATTTCAACGTAACCCTTAGAGCCAGCGACGATTTTTCCCGCAAGATCATCCAGGCCACTTATTGTCGGATAATCCT
>CBFDEA010000362.1:0-2957 GCA_965603695.1 uncultured Rhodospirillaceae bacterium
GGGCAGCGAGACCCGCCACGAATATACGGTTATGGGCGATACGGTCAACCTGGCGGCACGCCTGGAGGGTCAGTCCAAGAGCTATGGCATGAACGTGGTCCTCGGCCCGACCACCTGGGAGGCGGTCAAGGACCGTCTGGCGACCATCGATCTCGACTTCATTCAGGTCAAGGGCAAGACCTCAGGCACACTTATCTACGGCCTGATGGGAGAAGCCGAGCTCATGGATGTTCCTGAGTTCGTGACCTTGAAAAAATTGATTTCCGACGCGATGGACACCTACCGTGAGCAAAAATTCGATGAGGCCATCGAAATGTTCAAGCAAATTCGCATTCTCGGCAACGAGGAGAACAGGCCCTGGAAGCTCGAGATCACCCTCGATGTGTTGTGCGATCTCTACGATGAACGCATCGCCGAATACAAAATCAACCCGCCCGCCGCAGACTGGGACGGCGTCTTTATCGCGACGTCGAAGTAGACATTAGGGGTCTCGCTTAAGCCGCAGGCTTTCCCGATAGGTATTGCAAGTACTGATCCACCAAGTTGGATTGAGCCTTGGTGTCGTGGGCTATCAAGGCGCGCATGACAACATCAAAAGAGCCATAAAGATCGTTAAGGATGAGCGCGATCTTTTGCAGGCTTTGTGAATTGAGCAGATCGAATTTGGTGAAATCCTTGATGAAAACGGCGTCGGCATACGTTGCCTGGCTTAGTTCCCCACGCGGCTCGTTATTGAGAAGCATCGGTTGAATGATTCTGCTTACCAAAGGGGCAAAACGATGAAATATAAATCCGTGTTCTCTTAAGAACATTTCGACTTCGGAAAACAGGGGCTGGCCTTCATACATGGGCAAGAATTCAACTTCTGTATGAATGACAAGGCAGTCCTGCAGGCGATTGGTGCCGTGTCGGAAAACTTCAAGTTCGCCGCCTTGAATATCAATTTTCAAATAATCGATATTCTTGATCTCTGCGACGTCGTCCAGTCTTACAGTCGGTATCTTTATGCGTTCAAGGACGCTGCCCCATTCGGGAAATCCGTGTAGATAACTGAGCAATTCAGCGTTGGGTTCCAGTAGAGAAGTCATCCCCGGGGCCTTGCAGACCTTTAGTTCTTGCTCGCTGCCATCGAAGACCGCACCGCAAACATAGGTTTCGTTTGGTCCTTTAGTGGCATTGAGGCGGGCAAATGCATCCGGGTTCGGTTCAAATCCATAGATATGCGCCAACCCGCCATCAAGGAGCGACTTGTAGGGTGTCTCTCCATCAATCGGATTGGCGCCAATATCGACCACGTCGAGCGGGCTCTCGATATTCAGGATGCTTGCCAGTGAAGGACGTTGCGGTGCCATCATTTTTATATATCACAGAAAATATTTATTGGCGGAAATTTAAGTAGCCAGACCGGCTTGATACCGTCCATCTCCGCCATGACTAGGTCGACAAACATGGCGTGTTTATCACCGCGAACGGTTTGTTTGATTGAATAATGTTTGGTGTGCCCGCAGATCGTTAATTGAGCAGGCGACTCTCTCCGACTTTCAGAAGCCATGCCGATTCCTTGGTGAAGCCATTTTCATTGGCGACTTGCCTGAAACGTCGCGGTGGTTCTTCGAATGCCTCGTCGCTTAGGCGTATTGTTCCCCAATGCATGGCGATGATATTTTTTGCGTTGAGGTCCTTGCCGATTTGGAGGGCCTGACCGGGGTCCACATGAACGGATTTCATCCGACGACGTGGTTCATAGACTCCGATGGGGATCAGGGCGTAATCCACAGGGCCAATTTTTCGAGCGATTTCCGAATAGACCGGCCCATATGCCGTGTCACTGGAGAAATAGACCTGCTTGGTGCCTTTTTTGAAAACGTAACTCGCCCAAAGCATTTCGTTACAGTCAAAAAGTCCGCGGCCTGAGCCATGAATGGCGGGGACTGCGCGAACGGTGATATCTTCTATCTCTGTATAGCCATACCAGTCCAATTCCATGACTTGTTGATAGCCACGCCCGGTGAAAAAAGTCCCCATGCCAAGTGGTACAATGACCTGTATTTTGTCTTTTCCAGGCAGGGCTTCGATTGTTTCCTCATCGAGATGGTCGTAGTGATTATGAGATACGACGAGAATATCAATTTGCGGTAATTTCTCGATGCTCAGCGCCGGAGGCGTCGCGCGCTTGGGGCCGAAAGGCGGTGCTCCGGTGGCGTAATCTGACAGGAAGGGGTCCGTTAAGATCGTCTTGCCGCCAAGCTTGATAAGAAAGCTTGCATGCCCCAACCATGTCAGTGCGTCTTCTCCTTTGGTTCGCGTCAGTCCCATTCGGACTTCCTTGGGCGTAAGAATATACTCGGCTGATAAAGTGGGCGCGTAGCCGCTGATGGCTTCTATCGTCCGGTCGCTATAAGCGGAGATGGTGTCCCCCAGAGTGCCATCGTAAAGCGGACTCCCCGCTGGGTTGCGGAAGCCATTTTTGACATGATGATAAGGGGCACCTTCGATATGCGAACTGGAGGGGGTGCATCCACTTAGAAGCGGTAAAAGGCACAGCATGAATGCGTAGATAATTGTGGTTTTTCGCCACGCCACTCCGTCTCTACCCGGCCATCTACTCGACATGGGTTACACTCCCACAAACATTAAATAGCGCATGCCTATTATAGCGCAGAACTGCACAAAATTTCGATTAAAATATAGAGCTACAGACCAAGAACCACCTCGACATCACCATGATCGTGGCGGTGGTGGGTTTCGAAGCCCAGGTCGCGGATGAAGCGTAGCATGCGGATGTTGTCGGGCATGACGTACCCGACCAGAGTTTTGACGCCATGGCCTCGGCAATAACTTATGATCTTGAGCAGTAACTTCCCGCCCAGCCCATGTTCCTTGAAATCGGAACGCACGACGATGGCGAATTCGGCGCTGCCGTCATTGGGGTCGGCGATGGTGCGCACGACGCCGAG
>CBFDEA010000363.1:0-2948 GCA_965603695.1 uncultured Rhodospirillaceae bacterium
ACTATTTCATTTGAATCATATGTGTCTAGATCAAGACTATCTATTATAAGTGATTCGAAGAATAAATAAGGATCAATAGGGCAGATATATGATGAAAATTACATGGTTGCCGTCTTTTGAAACGGGCATTGTCGATATCGATAACGAGCACCGGGAACTGATCGAGGCGATCCAGGAAATCGAGAGCGCACTTGCAGCAAGCGATCTTGAGACCTGTACTCGGCTGTTCCATGAATTCCTGAAGGATGCGGCGAACCACTTCGCTAAAGAAGAAATACTATTGGAATCCATCTCCTTCCCGCGTGTCGAACTCCACCGCGCCACCCATCTGCGGCTTTTGGAAATGGGCGATGAAACTTTGCAAATAGTCGAGGCGGGCCTTGACCACGAAGGGGCTATAAAATGCCTCGAGGAAATGATCTATTTTCTGCTCGAAGACGTCATCAAGGCCGACGCCGAGTTTAAATCCTATGCCCAGGAAAAGGGCCTTATCTGACAGGCCCATCCCATGTGTGGTTTTGCCGCCCTCTATTCCTATGCCAGCGACGCGCCCCCAGCCTCAGGCGTCGCTTTAGCCGCGATCAACCAGGCGATGGTCAGGCGTGGCCCCGATGGCGAAGGCCTATGGATGTCGGCAGACAAGCGCGTCGGCCTCGCCCACAGAAGGCTGGCGATCATCGACTTAAGCACTGCTGCGGCGCAGCCGATGATGCTGGAGACCCCGCAAGGCCGCGTCCATATTTCCTATAACGGCGAGATTTATAATTTTCGCGCCTTGCGCCAGGAGCTGGAGGCCGCAGGCGCACACTTCACCACCAATTCGGATACGGAAGTGCTGTTGCACCTCTATCAGCGTCATGGCCGGGCAATGGCGACACGCCTACGCGGCATGTTCGCCTTCGCCATCTGGGATGAAAAGCGTCAGGGGATGCTGCTCGGTCGTGATGGTTTCGGCATCAAGCCACTGTATTATATGGACGACGGCAAAACCTTTAGCGCCGCCTCCCAGGTCAAGGCGTTGCTGGCGGGTTTGAAGGCGCAGGGGCGGCCACGCCCGGATTTTGATGCCGCCGGCCATGCCGGTTTTTTCCTGTTTGGATCGATACCCGAACCACACACGCTCTATAAAGACATTCGCGCCCTGCCGGCAGGATCGACCCTGTGGATCGACGAACGCGGCCCCGGGCGACCGCAAACCTTCTTCGATGTCTCAGAGACCCTGGCCGCGGCTTCTGAAAATGCTACTGATGTCGATTTGGCGGAAGCTTTACGCGACAGCGTCAGGCATCATTTTGTCGCCGATGTTCCAGTCGGCGTGTTCTTGTCCTCGGGGCGGGATTCGGCAACTCTGGTCGGACTGTCCTCGGAACTGCAAGGGGCCGGTCTCGATACTCTGACCCTAGGCTTCGAAGAATTTAAAGGCAGCGCCAACGACGAGGTGCCGCTGGCCGAGACCATCGCTGCGTCCTACGGCACCCGTCAGCATAGCGTCCGGGTCGCGGGTAAAGATTTCGCCGCCGATCTGGACGACCTGTTGGGAGCTATGGATCAGCCGAGTATCGATGGGGTTAACACTTACTTCGTCGCCAAGGCGGCCGCCGCCGAAGGCCTGAAAGTGGCGATTTCCGGCCTTGGCGGTGACGAGCTATTCGCCGGATATGACAGTTTCTCGCAAATCCCGGCCCTCGTCGGCGGGCTTGGCGCGATTCCCGGCATCGCCGGCATCGGCCGGGCCGTGCGGACGCTGAGTGCGCCTTTGGCGGGCACGCTGTTAAGCCCGAAGGCACCTGGATTGTTTGAGTACGCAAGCGGTTTCGGCGATGCCTACCTGTTACGCCGCGCCCTTTTCATGCCCTGGGAACTGACCCAGGTGATGGACGCCGACATGGCCCGCGAGGGACTGGCAATTTTAAATGCCCGGGCCAGGCTGGATGCCTGTCAGGCAAAAATCAAGGCCCCGAAGGCCAAGGTCGCGGCCCTCGAGATGGCCTGGTACATGCGCAACCAGTTGCTGCGCGACGCCGATTGGGCCGGCATGGCCCACGGTCTGGAAATCAGGGTGCCGTTGGTCGATGTCGAGCTGTTCGCTCGCCTTGCCGGGGCCATTGCCCACGGCCAGGGCCCAAACAAACAGGCGATGGCGGCGACACCGCGCACGCCCTTGCCGGAACAGGTTTTGAGTCGGCCGAAAAGTGGTTTTTTCGTTCCCGTGCGCGAATGGTTGGGGGCTGGCGAGTCCAAGGAGAGAGGCTATCGCGGCTGGGCGAAAAAGGTCTATCAGGCGCAAATCGCGGCTTAGATAACATCCCTGAAATAGGCGATGGTGCGTTCCAGGCCTTCTTCAAGTTCGACGCTCGGTTGCCAGTCGAGGGTCTGCTTGGCCAGCGAGATATCCGGGCAACGTTGGGTCGGGTCGTCTTCGGGCAGCGGCTTCTCAATCAGGGTCGATGTCGATCCGGTCAACTTGAGCACCGTTTGGGCAAGCTGGAGAATGGTGAATTCGTTGGGGTTGCCAAGGTTCACCGGCCCGGTTAGCGGATCATCTGCCGCCATCAGGCGCACGAACCCTTCGATCAGATCATCGACATAACAGAACGAGCGGGTCTGCCCGCCGTCGCCATAAATGGTGATCGCCTCGCCTTTTAAGGCCTGGACGATAAAGTTTGAAACGACGCGGCCATCGTCGGGCAACATCCGCGGCCCATAGGTATTGAAGATGCGGGCGACGCGAATGCTTAAGGCGTACTGGCGCAGGTAATCGAAAAACAGGGTCTCGGCGCAGCGTTTGCCCTCGTCGTAACAGGCCCTGGGGCCGGTCGTTGAAACCGATCCACGGTAGTCTTCGCTTTGCGGGTGTACTTCAGGATCGCCGTAGACCTCACTGGTCGAGGCCTGAAAAATCCTGGCCCCGGTGCGGACCGCAAGGTCGAGCATATTGATCGCCCCGT
>CBFDEA010000364.1:0-2937 GCA_965603695.1 uncultured Rhodospirillaceae bacterium
TCGCGGCACTGCTGCTGTTACTGATATCCCTGGCGCATATGGCCCGGGCGGATTTCAATGCCGGGCTAGAGGCTTACCAGCGCGGCGACTACAAAACAGCGCTTGAGCAATGGCAACCGGAGGCCGAGAAGGGCGACCCCTATGCCCAGCACATGCTGGGGTTCCTCTACGCCAACGGGCGCGCCGTCACCCTGCAACCCGAACAAACCGTTAAGTGGTGGACGCGCGCGGCAGACCAGGGCTTTGCCCCGGCGCAATACACCTTGGGCTCACTTTATCGTCAAGGCATGGGGGTCAAACGCGACCTTGAAAAGGCGGCCCATTGGATTGGCCGTGCCGCCGACGCCGGCTATCCGGACGCCCAGTACGATTACGGCGTCATGCACGCCACCGGCGAAGGCGTTAAACAAGATCTCAGCACCGCCTACATGTGGCTCGATCTCGCCGCCGACACCAAAGGGCTGAAGCCGGGCACGTTCTGGAAAAACATCGACAAGCTGCTCACCCCTTTGCAGCGTCTCGAGGCCGACCAGTTGAAAAAGACCTGGGACAAATAAGCCCTAGCTGCCCAAGTCTTCCCCGGCGATGGCCCGGCCAATCAGGCTCACGGTTTCTTCGATACCGTAAAGGGCGATGAACGAACCCATGCGCGGCCCTTGCGATTGGCCCAGCAGAATTTCGTAGAGCGCCTTGAACCAATCTTTCAGATTTTCAAAGTTATGGCGTTTGCCGACTTCGTAGACCTCAGTCTGGATTTCCGCGCCGTCGCTACCTGCGGGCAAAGCTTTCAGGGTCTTCGACAAGTCTTCCAGGGCGGCAATCTCTGCCTCGTTTGGCTGGCGGTACTGTTTAGCGGGGCGGACGAAATCCTGATAGTAGTTAATCGCGTATTCGACCAGCTTATCGAGGATCGGCGCATTTTCCGGGTTTGCACCGGGACGGTAACGGCCGATGAAGTGCCACAACACCGCCTTGTCCTCCGTATGACAAACGCTGGCCAGATTGAGCAGGATATTATAGCTCAGGTGGGCCTCTTCATGGGGTGGATTACCCTGGTGAATGTGCCATACCGGACTGTCGATTTTCTTGTCTTCTTCAAGCTTTTCGTAATTTCCCAAATGGCTCAGATAGTCATCGACATTGCGCGGAATGATATCGAAAAACAACCGCTTCGCCGTCTTCGGCTTTTGATACATGAACAGGCTCAGGCTTTCGGGCGGCGCGTAACGCAGCCATTCCTCGACAGCCAGGCCGTTACCCCTGGACTTGGAAATCTTCTCGCCGTTCTCATCGTTGAAAAGCTCATAGGTCAGGTTCAGTGGTGGGGTGTGCCCCAGAACGCGGCAAATTCTGCTCGACAGTTTGACCGAGTCGATCAGGTCCTTGCCGGACATTTCATAATTAACGTCGAGACCGGCCCAGCGCATGCCCCAGTCGGCCTTCCACTGTAATTTGCAACGACCGCCGGTGACCGGCGTTTCGATCTTTTCCCCGTTGGCATTTTCATAAACGATAGTCCCCGCCGCCAGGTCGCGCTCAATGATCGGCACCTGCAAGACCACGCCGGTGTCTGGACAAATCGGCAGGAATGGGCTGTAAGTGGCGCGGCGCTCATCGCCGAGCGTCGGCAGCACGACGTTGATGATGTCGTCGTATTTGGCCAGCACCCTCAGCAGCATCTCATCAAATTTGCCGCCCATGTAATAGTCGGTCGAGCTTTGGAATTCGTAGTCGAAACCAAAATCATCGAGGAACGCCTGCAGCCGCGCATTGTTGTGATGGCCGAAGCTTTCGTGGGTGCCGAACGGGTCGGGAATTTGCGTCAGCGGCTTGCCCAGATGTTCGCTGACCATCTCCCGGTTGGGGACGTTTTCGGGCACCTTGCGCAAGCCGTCCATGTCGTCGGAAAAAGCAAACAACTTGGTCGGCAGGTCCGACAACTGATGAAAGGCATGGCGCACCATGGTGGTCCGGGCGACTTCGCCAAACGTGCCGATGTGCGGCAGGCCTGACGGACCGTAACCGGTCTCGAACAACACGTAGCCTTTTTCCGGGGTCTTGCCACCCAGATGTTTGATAAGCGCACGCGCCTCAACAAACGGCCAGGCGTTGGAGGTGTTGGCAAAATGACGGATATCTTGGCTCATGCTCAGGTGTCCAGTTATCGATGCTTCAAGGAAGGCCGGAAATTAGGCGTAAAGAGGACCGGGCGTCAAGCATCGCCCTTCAAAAGAAGCCGAAGTTCGAACCGAGTTTTTCCAGGAAGCCGCCCATGCCCGATGGCTTGACGCTGCGCCTGAAGGCATCGGCAGTCTTCGGACCGATCCAGCCGTCGCTTTTGAGCGGCTTGAAAGCGTCGCCGCCGACATCGTTTATGGTGTCCTGAACGACCAGGCCCCAGGGCGTCGGGTTTTTGTCGGCGGCCTTGAAGGGTGCTGACTTTTGAAACAAACCGGAGAAACTATCGTGGGCGGTCTGCGCCAGATCGCCGCGCTTTTTTTCCAGCAGGTTTTGGAACGTACCCAGTGCGACGGCATTTTCGACCTTGGGACGGCCCAGCTCTGCAACGGAGCCGCGCAACGCCTGTTTCGTCCGCGGGCCGAATAAACCATCGGTCTTAAGCAGGTCCGGACGCCGCGCATTTTCGCTACCGGACTGTAATTTACGCAATAAATTAAAGCCGACCTGGGCTCCCCTGATTGCCGTGGAAAGACCGTTTTTCCCGGCCATATCGGCAATCTTGGCACCGGCACCAAGGACGCCGTCAAGGACCGGTTGACCATCCTTACCCTTGGCCGCAACCGGATCTTTGCGGGGCACTGTGGTAAAGACCGGCTCTACCGTCTTGCCGGTTTCATCCTTTTGCACCGGGTTTGTGGTATAGTGCTGATCGTACCAGGCCTTAACCTTGCCCGTCGCCTCGGCCCGCCTGGGGTT
>CBFDEA010000365.1:0-2927 GCA_965603695.1 uncultured Rhodospirillaceae bacterium
AGGGTTGTATCGAATTCGAGATATAGCCCCCGACCGTTTCTTGCATAGCGAATTATATCGTTCCTACTATAACCAAACGGGCCTGTCGGACGAATTTTGCTTCGCCTTTTATCTGGATAAGGGTGTCGCCGTCGTAATTTCGCTGATGCGTTCGGGTGAAAGCCCGCGCTTTTCGGCCAGGGAATTCAGATTGCTGAGCGGCATCGCCCCCATCGTCGTCAGCATGGCAAAGCGCCACTGGCAGGACGTACCTGATGGCTTCAATATAGACATGAATAGTGATGACAAGCCTGAAGACCACTCATTAATCGAAAACAGAGTAAGCAACATGTTTTCCAAGCGGTTGACGCCAAGAGAAACCCAGGTTGTCGCACAAGTGCTCGAAGGCCATTCCTCGGATTCGATTGCCAAGGATCTTGGAATATCCGTCGGAACGGTGCGTATCCACCGCCGCAACATATACGCAAAACTGCAAATTTCTTCTCAGCAGGAACTTTTCTCTATCTTCTTCAATAACATTACATCCAAGGGAGGACACGTTTGATGTCACAGATCTATAAACCACGGACCGGCGCGGGTCGATTTGAAGGAAAAACCGTTGTTATTACCGGCGGTGCGGCCGGGATGGGAAGCGTCACCTCCCTGCAATTCGCAGGTGAAGGTGCCGCCGTCGTCATCCTCGATATTCAGAAACAGGCAGGGGATGAAGTCGTCGCCTTGATCGAAAAGAACGGTGGCAAAGCATGGTTCATTGAAACCGATGTTTCCAATGCGAAACAGGTCAATGCCGCCTTCGACAAAATCGCCAAGGACGTCGGCCCCTACGACGTCCTGTTCAATCATGCCGGCACCATCACCGTGAAGCCGCTTGATGAGTCGACCGAGGAAGACTACGACCGCCTGATGGACATCAACGTCAAGTCCGCCTTTCTGGTCTGTCGCCGGGCCGTAAAGGAAATGAGCGACAACGGTGGCGGCTCGATTGTTATTACCGCATCAATCGCATCGGAATTGGGCTATCCCCTGGAATCCCTGTACTGCATGACCAAGGGGGCGGTCCTGCAATTGTCGCGGGTTATCGCCGCTGAATACAGGGACCGTGGCATTCGTTGTAACGCCGTTTGTCCCGGCTTCGTTAAAACCGCCCATGGCCTGCGCGAAATTGACGAACTGGACGCCGCCGGACAGGCCTGGGAAGAAGGTGCGCTTAGCGAAGCCCAGGGCCGTATTTGCGAACCCGAAGAAGTTGCCGCGGCAGTGTTGTTCCTGGCCTCCGACGAAGCCAGCTTCATTACCGGCAACGCCCTGTACGTAGACAACGGTTGGTACACAAAAGGCTGAGCCAACCATCCTGTAGATTCTTGAAGTTTTAGAGGTCCCATCATGTCAAAAACCTTTCCCACTCAAGCCCAGGTCGTCATCGTTGGCGGCGGCGTTGTTGGCTGTTCGCTGGCTTATCACCTGACCAAATTAGGCTGGAGCGATGTTGTCCTGTTGGAACGCAAGCAACTGACATGCGGCACTACCTGGCATGCCGCCGGGCTGGTCGGTCAATTGCGCGCGACCCAGAACATGACCAAGCTGGCCCAGTACACAGCCGAGTTGTTTAGTGGCCTGGAAGAGGAGACCGGTCAGGCGACGGGCTTCGCCCAACACGGGTCCTTGAGCCTGGCGACAAACGAGGGCCGCTTCGAGGAATTGAAGCGAGGCGCGTCGATGGCGCGGTGCTTCGGCCTTGAGGTCGAGGTAATTTCCGCACTAGAAGCCCAAGCCATGTGGCCGCTGATTAATATCGATGATGTCGTCGGTGCGGTGTTCCTGCCGAAGGATGGCAAGGTTAACCCCATCGACGTTACCCAAGCCCTGGCCAAGGGCGCCAAGAATGGTGGCGCTAAAATTTTTGAAAACACCAAGGTCACCGCCGTCCACACCAAAGAAGGACGGGTCACAGGCGTCGCCACCGACCAGGGCGACATTGAAGCGGAAGTCGTCGTCAACTGCGGCGGCATGTGGGCGCGTGAACTGGGACTTATGGCCGGGGCTAACGTTCCCCTGCATGCAGCCGAGCACTTTTACATTGTCACCGAAAATTTTGACGGTATGACGCCGGGCCTGCCGGTATTACGGGACCCTGATAACTGCGCCTATTTCAAGGAAGACGCGGGCAAGCTCTTGCTGGGTGCGTTTGAGCCGGTTTCCAAGCCTTGGGGGATGGATGGCATCCCGGAGGATTTCTCCTTCACCCAGTTGCCCGATGACTTCGATCATTTCGAGCCAATCCTGGAAACCGCCATGCAACGCCTGCCAGCCCTGGAGAATGTCGGCATCCAGTTGTTCTTCAATGGTCCGGAAAGTTTCACCCCCGACGACCGTTACCTGTTGGGGCCGACGCCAGAGGTTGAGAACTTCTACGTTGCCGCCGGGTTCAACTCGACCGGCATTCAGTCCGCAGGTGGTGCCGGTAAGGTGCTGGCTGACTGGATCGTCAACAAGCGCCCACCCATGGATTTGTGGGACGTCGATATCAGCCGCATGCTGCCGTTTCAGAACAACGCCAAGTACCTACACGACCGCACGGTCGAAGGGCTTGGGCTTCTTTACGCCATGCACTGGCCGTTCCGTCAGTTCGAATCGGCACGTATGGCCAGGACCTCCCCCCTGCATGACCGCCTGAAAGCCAAAGGGGCCTGTTTCGGTGAGGCCGGCGGCTGGGAACGTGCCAACTGGTTCGCCCCCGATGGTGTCGAAGCCAAGTATGAGTACTCCTACGAGCGACAGAACTGGTTCGCGCATTCCGCAAATGAGCACATGGCGATCCGTGAAAACGTCGGCTTGCTCGACCAAACCTCTTTCGCCAAATTCCTGCTGCAAGGCCGCGACGCCGAAGCTGTCATTAACAAGGTCTCGGCCAATAATATGTCGGTCCC
>CBFDEA010000366.1:0-2920 GCA_965603695.1 uncultured Rhodospirillaceae bacterium
CTGCAGTGATGATAAAGTTAAGTGATCTAATAAAATTCATGCGTCCGTCAATTACCGTCAGGTTGTTGTTCGTTTTTCTGTGTTTGGTCTCTATGGGTTTTGTACCAGCAAAAGCCGAAAGCCGGAAGTTGTCGTTTATTCGCGACGCTGAAATAGAAAATACCATTCACGCCTACGCAACGCCACTATTCCAGGCAGCAGGGTTAGAACCTTCGGCTATTAACATTTATCTTGTCAACGACAAGACCCTCAATGCCTTCGTTGCGGGCGGACAAAAATTATTCATCAATACCGGACTCCTGATCAAAAGCGAGAACGCAGGACAGGTTATTGGCGTTATCGCCCATGAAACCGGCCATATCGCCGGGGGCCACCTTTCGCGCACCCGCGATGCCCTGAAAAAAAGCTCGGCGGCGAGTATTCTGGCGATGGTGCTGGGTGGGGTTGCGGTGATGGGTGGGCGCGGCGATGTTGGCTCGGCGATCATCGCCGGTGGCCAGCAGATGGGGATAAGAAATTTTTTGCAATACAGCCGCACCCAGGAAAGCGCCGCCGATGCCGCGGCCATGCGGTTCCTTGATACGACCAAACAATCGGCGAAGGGTTTGCTGGAATTCTTTGAAATTCTCGGCGATCAGGAATTGTTGAGCGTCAAGCGTCAGGATCCCTATTACCGTTCTCACCCGCTGACCCGCGAGCGCGTGCTCGCGGTCGAAGATTTTATCCAGCATTCGCCTTATTCCGATAATTCGGAGCCTGCCGATTTCATCGAACGCCATGCCCGCATGCGGGCCAAACTTCGGGCCTTTATTGAGCCAATCTCGAGAACCCTGCGGACCTATAAAGAAGACGATCCGCGCCTTGAGGCCCGTTACGCACGGGCCATCGCCTATTACCGTAGGCCCGATCTGATGCGGGCGATTCCCTTGATTGACGGGCTGATTGAAGAGCGTCCCGCCGACCCCTATTTTCTGGAATTAAAAGGCCAGATGCTGTTTGAAAATGGCCGCGTTGGCGAGTCGATCCCGTACTATGAAAAAGCCGCGCTGCGGGCCCCCGGTTCGGGCCTGTTGCGGCGCGCCCTGGGCCAGGCGCAAATGGAATCCGGCGAGCGTGAGCAGATTGAACGGGCCGTCGGCAACCTGACTATTGCCACCAACGCCGATAAAACCGATCCCTTTAGCTGGAAATTGCTTGGCACGGCTTATGGAAAGCTCGAGATGCGCGGCGAAAGTTCTCTGGCACTGGGGGAAGCGGCCTTGCTCACGGGTAAGCCAGGCGACGCCAAATTTCATGCCGAACGCGCCGCCGCTTTATTCAAGCAAGGATCGACCGGCTGGATGCAGTCGCAGTACATTCTGCACGCCCTGGAAAATCAGAAAGCGAAATGAGCGGTTCCATAAAAGCGGTTGTGTTGAGCTTGCTGGCCGGGGCGATGGTCAGCGGGCTTTCGGCCTGCGCGGTGCCACAGGCGAGCGTCGCTCCTGAGGGGCTGTTGCAAGTGCTTGGCCCGTTTCCCGGGTTTTCACCTGTTGAACTGCCCGGCGACTGGGCTATCGAGAAGCAAGGCAGTCTCGATGAAAGCCAGCTTCAGGTTGTCGATAAGCAGGGGGTTCCATCCCTTAAGGTGACCAATGGCGCGGATTCGTTTGTCGTCGTCAGGCGCACCAGGGCGATGATGCTGGCGACGCCATTCCTTAGCTGGTCGTGGAATATCGCGCCGCCATCGGCCCCCGGATACCACCCGGTGCGTCTTGTCGTCGGGTTTTATGGCGGTGACCCGGAAAGCCCGAGCCGCGGCAGCCAGCCCTTACGCTGGTTGGGCAGTGCCTTGCCTGCGCATGATCGGGCGTTGTCGATGACCTGGGGGGAATCGGCGTTGCAACGCGGCACCTTGTCGCCACCGCTCGAGGCAGGTAACCGCGCCGCGCCGCGCTATAGCGTCAGGGGCGGACGGGAAAATGCCGGGTCGTGGTGGCTGGAAACCGTCGATCTGTCGGCGCTTTACCAACGCAGCTGGCCGAACGACGATGCCGGACAAGTCAAGATCGTCTTTATCGGCGTCGCCGCAGCAGGCGCTCGCCCCCCGGCCCCGGCAAATATCGCGGGCATTATCCTGTCGCGCTAAGCAGCACCTCGCCCTTCAGGCAGGGACGGTTCTTTCCATGGGGAAGCTCAAGGTGATTGTGGTGCCTTCATGGAGTTTGCTTTCAATGTGCATGGCCCCGCCCAGAAGGTTCATAAGGTTGCTGCATATATAGAGCCCCAGGCCGGTGCCTTCATATTTGTGGGGCTGGATATGGTCTGCCCGCTCGAACGGCTCCAACGCCTTGACGATTTCTATTTCGGACATGCCGATGCCGCTGTCGCGCACTTGGGCGATGATCGAGCCGTTGTCGTGACCCTTGGCGGAGATGACGGCATTGCCGCCTTCGGGGGTGAATTTGATGGCGTTGGAAAGCAGGTTGTTAATGATCTGCATGACCGGTCTGCTGTCGGCGTAAAGCATGGGGATGTTGTGTTCAATTTCATAGGTCAGGCGGACATTCTTTGCTTCGGCCTGCAGGGTGATGAGCTCGACGGACTCCATGATCAAGGTGGCAAGGTCCAGCGGCTCGTCGGTTAATTCGTACTTGCCGGCTTCGATTTTGGCGAGATCGAGAATGCCATTGATCAGGCTGACCAGGTGTTTGCCGCTTTTGTTAATGTCGGCGGCGTATTGAACGTAATGGGGATCGC
This sequence comes from uncultured Rhodospirillaceae bacterium, assembly GCA_965603695.1. Taxonomy (GTDB): domain Bacteria; phylum Pseudomonadota; class Alphaproteobacteria; order Rhodospirillales; family JABHCV01; genus JACNJU01. The sequence goes on from CBFDEA010000366.1 coordinate 2,740, forward strand.
CCAATGGCCCGTACAGCCCACTTTTCATGACTTCGGAAAAGCCCATGATGGCGGTGAGCGGGGTCCGCAAGTCGTGACTCATGGTGGCGAGAAATTCTGACTTGGCGTTGTTGGCTTTTTCGGCGGCCTCTTTGATGGCGATATGTTCCCTTGTCCGCTCGTCGACATAGGGCTTAATGGC
>CBFDEA010000367.1:0-2918 GCA_965603695.1 uncultured Rhodospirillaceae bacterium
CGCTGTCGTAGGCGTCGTCCTGATAATAGCTGTAGGCAGACATAAGCTGCGCCTTCGTCGCCCATGTCGAATAAGGGTGCTGGCGCTCGACCTCATCGAACATCACGGCGGCATCGCTGTAGCCACCATCATGCAAGACATTGAGGGCGTCGTTGTGGATTTCATCGACCGGACGTTCGATATATTCCTGGACGCCCTCATCGGAGGTACAGGCGGCGACGAGCAATAATGCCGCAATCAGCAATGGTGCCCCGAATCGGTGAATTTTGTGATGACGGTTCATTCTTGTGCCCTTAAGTGATTTACCGGCTAACTATATCACGGCGGGACCGTCAATGTGCAACAACAAGGGGCATAAAGCGGTCATAAAAAAAGACGGGGATATCCCGTCTTAATTAATGCCAACAATTGGCGCTTCAGAAATAGCTGTTCAGGCTGTCGCCGCAAGTGCGGGCGCTGCCACATCGGCCGACCAAGTGCTCGGGCGTGGCTTGCTTTTGCGCACGCTGGCGGGCATCTGTGTGTAACACCAAGCCTCATCATCGGCAAACAGCGCCTTGAGAAGTTTGTTATTAGCGGCATGGCCGGAACAAACACCGTGGAAATGGCCCAGCAATCCGCCACCGGCAAGATACAGGTCGCCGACGGCATCAAGAACCTTGTGACGGACGAATTCATCGACATAACGCAAGCCGTCTTCGTTAATCACCTTGTCGCCGCTGACGACGACGGCGTTATCGAGGGAGCCACCTTTGGCCAGTCCCGCAGCGCGCAGGGCTTCGACCTCGTGCAGGAACCCGAACGTGCGGGCGCGCGAGACTTCGTTCTTGAAGGCTTCACCGGCCATGCCAATAGAAATCGACTGGCGGGAAATGGCGGCGCTTTCAAAATCAATATCGAAATCGACGCTAAAATCTTCTGCCGGGGTCAGGCTGACAACCGAATCTCCGTCTTCAAAACTGATCGCTTTGAGAACCTTACTGTAGCGCCGCGGCTTGTCGTGCTCGACGGTGCCGGCGCATTCGACCAGAAAAACGAAAGGCGCGGCGCTGCCGTCCATGACCGGAACTTCCGGACCATTGACCTCGATCACCGCATTATCGATACCCGAACCGCCGAGTGCCGCCATCAGGTGTTCAACCGTGGCGATGGTAACGCCGTCTTTATTGCCAAGCGTCGTGCACAGGGTCGTCTCGACAACATTGTCCCAGGTCGCCGGGATACTGGCGCCACCACCGGGAATGTCCGTGCGTTTGAAAACGATACCGCTATCAGGCTTGCCGGGCATCAGGGTCATCGAAACCTTGTTGCCCGAATGAAGGGCGACGCCGGTGCAACTGATGGAGCTTTTAAATGTCTTCTGCTTAATCATACTTGGTTCTTCGTTTGCAATACTAGAAAGCTACTTTGGAAATTTTGCCCCTGAACCGGGTAATATTAAGTAAGGAGCGCTTCTAGTATTTGGATTAATGTCACGCGTGAATAAAAAGAAAGCTTCAAGGGTGTTTCTAACAACGTCCCTTGAAGCTTTCAAATCACTCTTTGTTACCAAATGTTACGCTAAATCAGCGACATACCCATCAATCCACCATCAATTGGCCTGACGGCGCAGGAAAGCTGGAATGTCGAGCAAATCTTCCTCGGGTTGCGCTGATTCCAGGCGGTCGGATTGATCGAGACCACCCAGGCTATTTTGCTCTTCCACAAGCTCTGCCACTGGCGCAGGCGCTGCTTCAGGGGCCTGAACCCGAACAGGATTCGGGGCCGGAATCGGCGCTTTCGGCGTCAGCAAAATCGGATCGACGGGAGCACTGGCGACGGTATTGCTTGTTGCCAGTCCGGTTACCCGTGCGAACAGCCCCATTCCCTTTGCCTTCGGCGTGCTGGCTAGCGGTTTTTCTTCCTGGCTCTTGGCGCCATTGGCCATTGCTGCAGCGGCGAACGGATCGGCGGGCCTTGCTGCTTCCTCGCCGTTTGCACTCATCGGCGAATCGGGAATAAACACATCGTCTGTGTTCTGTCCCGGGGTTGCCGGTGCGGGGACGCCCTGATCGATGGCCTTACTCTCGGCGACCTCGACCCCGACTTCGGCTTCGGCCTCAGCTTCGACCTTGGCTTCGACCTCGGCTTCGACCTGGGCTTCGACCTTGGCCACAACTTCTTCTTCAACTTCGACAACCGGTTCTTCGAGTGTTTCGCTTTCGGTTTGCTCGTGGGCTGCCCGCGCAGCTTCCGTAGTGGGAATATCCAGGTCGTTTTCTTCCTCGATGACCGCGCTTTGGGTCGAGGCGGTGGCGATGCCGGCAAGATTAACGAAAGCCTGCCCCTCTTGGCTCTCTTGGCTCTCTTCTATGGCAACCTCTGCCACGGCGGGCATGGCGGGTTCGGTTTTTTCAGCCTGTGGGGCTTCCTCCTGCACAGTCGGACGAGCGACGGGGGAGGAAACAGACAGGAAGGTCTGGGCCGGGGCCGCCATCGCTTCGCGGTCCATTCCGGTGGCGACGACTGAAACCCTGATATGGCCTTCAAGACTTTCATCGAAGGTCGAGCCGAAGATAATGTAGGCGTCGGCATCGACTTCCGATCTGATCCTGTTGGCCGCTTCATCGGCTTCAAACAATGTCATATCGTGGCCGCCGGTGATGTTGATCAACACCCCCTTGGCACCGGCCATGGAACAATCGTCGAGCAACGGATTGGCGATTGCCGCCTCGGCAGCATCCAGGGCCCGGCGTTCGCCAACGGCTTCACCGGTTCCCATCATCGCCTTACCCATTTCACTCATCACCGAACGGATATCGGCGAAATCGAGATTGATCAAACCCGGCATGATCATCAGGTCGGTGACCCCGCGGACGCCGGAATAAAGCACTTCGTCGGCCATGTTGAAGGCGTCGGCGAAGGTTGTCTGTTCGTTG
>CBFDEA010000368.1:0-2914 GCA_965603695.1 uncultured Rhodospirillaceae bacterium
ATCAGCTCGACGAAATTGCACGGTTTGTAGCGGGCGTCCAGTTGATGGACGAGGATATCGTCCCAGGCGTCCTTGCAGGCCCCCGGCGATCCCGGCAGAGCAAACAGATAGGTGCCGCCGGCAACCCCGGCGGTGGCACGGGACTGGATTGTCGAGGTCGCAATTTTCTGGTAGCTCAGCATCCGGAAAAGCTCGCCGAATCCCGGAATTTCTTTTTCGTAAACTTTGGCGAAGGCTTCCGGCGTGATGTCGCGGCCGGTTACCCCGGTGCCGCCGGTGGCGATGACCACATCGACGGCCTCGTCGGCAATCCAGTCTTTCAGTTTGGCGACGATCAAATCGACTTCATCTTTGACAATGTCGCGCACAGAAACGTTGTGGCCTGCGGCTTCGATACGTTCAACCAACGTCAGGCCGGATTTATCGTCTTGCAACGTCCGCGAGTCTGATACGGTCAGAACCGCTATATTTACGGGGAGGAATTCCCGCTCACCAGTAATTTTCGACATTAATTAGTTACCTGCCAGCAAGGTCGGTTGGTTATCAAGGGCTTTATAGACCGGCCAGTCACCAGCGGCAATGGCGTCCAGCGACGGCGACGGCTGCCCCAGACGGTCACGATAAATCCACAGATTGGTCAGCACCCGCTCGATAAAAATACGGGTTTCGCGCGAAGGGATACTCTCGATAAAAAACAGCGGGTCATCCATATGATTGGTCTTGCGCCGCCATTTATTGAGATTGCCCGGGCCACCGTTCCAGGCTGTCGTCAGCAGAAACAGGTCGCCATTAATTTTTTTGTTGCCAAGCAACATGCCGATATATTTCTGGCCCAGCCTCAGATTGACTTCGGGTTTGAACAACTGGCGTCTTGTCGATTCGGTACGGTGAAAGCGACGGTCGCCGGCAACGAAACTTGCGGTGCGCGGCATCAACTGCATCAGCCCGCGTGCCCCGGCCCAACTTTTGGCTTTCGGATTAAATCTCGATTCCTGGCGGATCAGGGCGAAGATCAACGCCTTATCGACACTGAAACCACCTTCGGGCTGCCAGGTCGGCAACGGATAGGCGGCGCCATCGAAACCGCCACCACCGGGATACAGCGTGTTGTTAAGGCGGACCGCCAATGATGGCATATTGGCGCGTGCCGCCAGCGCCAGGATTCCCATGGCGACTTCCGGCGAAGAACGTCCGGCCAAGCCCCTAAGATCGCGCTCGGCGCGCCGGTCCTCGCCGACTTGCAAGAGCGCCAAAGCGCGACGCCCGGCAGGAACCGCGGCAAAGCGATCGAGGGCAGGTTGTTCAATGCCCGGCGTCTGCCAACTAAACGAACTTTGAAGCCCAAGCATTTTGCGGCTTAAGAAACCATAGAACGTGCGGGGGTACGCCGCCGCTCGCCCGAGCAAAGCATTGACCCGCTGTGGATTGTCGCCGACAAGATATGCCCGCGCGGCCCAGAAGGCCGCGGCGGAAGTCATCCAAGGGGAGCTATCCTTAGCCATAGCCGCAGCTTCAAAAAAGCCTGCCGCCTTGTCGCGCCTACCGAGACGCCACGATGCCAAACCGGCCGTCCAGTTGGCTTCCGGCAGGAAACGCCCGGAACGCCGAGCGGCTTCTTCGGCCCATTTAACCGCCCATTCGTCACGCCCGGCGGCAAAATACCCGGCGGCGAGACGGGCCTTGGCCGCATCAATGTCGTAATCTGAAAACAGCCGTTTGACTTCTTTAGTGGCAATCAGTCGCTTGACCGCCTTGGTCCAGCCTTGACGTAAATTGCCGCGAATTTGGCGTTTATAGGCGCTGACCTTACGGCGCTGGGCGCGCGACAATTTCTTCTTCGCCGGTTGCTCGCTTTTAACGCTCGCCGCCCCGCCGCCAAGATAGCCCGGTACCGGGCGCTTGGGTGCGCGCCAATTGGCAGGCTTACGGCGCAGCGCCAACTTGTAGATCTGCCGGGCGTTAGGATGGTCGGCATATGCTGCCATCCAATCCTTAAGTTCCTTATATTTGGACCGGTATTTTGTCGGATGCAGATAGCGCTGGGCCAGGACGTGACCGATCAGGACCCGGTCTTCGAGTTTCTTGATCTGCTTGTCGGCCTTTTTCCAAAGTCCATCTTCCTGAAGCTCGAAAATATGCTGGTAGCGCTCGACATCGGCGGCACTTAAGGGTTCTGGAATGGTTGTATCAATCAAATCATCGGCATGGCCACGCCCAGTGTTCACGGCGACGGCAAAAAACATCGCCAGCGCAAAGACAGGCACCGTCCGGGCAACAGACCGCCAACCGAGAAAAATATTCAAAAGATCGATAACCCCACCAATTATTAAGATCAAACTGTCATCCCTTGATGACAGATAATTTGATCGACTTAAAAAAAGATCAAACAGTCATCCCTTGATGACAGGTAAGATGCTCTAGAATCTGCTGGTTCCTTATAAACCATTGGCGAATCGTGAGCAACCGGGGCCTACAAGCAGGTCTGCAACAGCCGTCCCTTGCCGGTGATGCCATCGTCAATACCGGCCAGACGCAGCATATGCCAGGACAGCGCCAGATTGCTGGAAATCACCGGTTTTCCAAGGCGTCTTTCGGCTTCCTCGATAATTCCAATGGTCCGTAAGTTAGTGCAGGAAACAAAAACCCCGTCACAGTCATGCCCTGAGCCAATGTCACGTATCGCCGCCAACACGGAGTCCGGAGAAATGCGTGTGACAACTTTCTCCTCGCCTTGCTCGAACGATGAGAAGGCGGAAATTTCATACCCGGCGCGCTCAAGGTTGCCGCGCATCGCCAATGAAACGCTGGCGACGTAAGGGGTGACGAAGGCCAGACGTTTGAGGCCAAGGGCGCGAAAAGCAGCCTTGGCGGCGCTGATCGGGTTGCTCGTCTGAACCCCGGGACGGACGCTGTT
>CBFDEA010000369.1:0-2909 GCA_965603695.1 uncultured Rhodospirillaceae bacterium
ATCGCCAACGACACCTTCACCATGGCCGGTGACGTGGTCATTTCCGAAGCCCTGGTGCCCGAAGCGGTCGCTTTCAAGGCGACGGCAACGGAAATTCCCATGGACTTTGTTGAAGAGGTGGCGTTGAACATTCTGGCCAAGAAGATTCACTTCGATCTTCCACCCAGCATCACGCCGACATTTAAAGGGATCAAGGCGGCACCTGCCAGAAACGGCTATCCCGCAACGAAGGGAACCAAGGGGGTCGAGTTCGCCTTTGTCTCGCCGGGTGCACAGGACGCATCCATTGGCCTGACGTCAGAAGGTTTTGGCCTGCACGGCAGCCTGAATTGGCTGGGCTACGAACTGGGCGAGATGAAGCTGTCTGTCTCGCCGACATCGGGCATTTACGCGCAAGGCAAGATTGATGACTTTAAAATGGGGCCGATCGACTTGAAGGATAACCAGTTCTTGCTGAAGGCTAGCCCAACGAAAATCCCGTTGCTGAAAATCAATTCGGATATTGATGTTTTGGGCATCAAGGAAAAATTCGATGTCGTCTTCGATTCGTCAGAAATTAAGATCAATGCCAAGGGCAGCATCAGCCCGGATATCACCGCCGATTTTGAAATGGATTTAACCGGCCTCGATCTCTCCCAGGCAAAGATCGACATCGCCAAGGCTGATTTCTTCCTCAAGGGTGATTTCACCCTGGACATTCAGAAATTCATCGAAGGCCCGGCCAAGGCGGCCATGGAAGAAGCCTTTAATGAAATGGGCAAGGGGCTTAAATCGGGACTGGCGGACCTTCATAAGGCGCAAAAAAAGGTCAACCACCTGACCAACAAAATCAACGAGGAACGGGCCAAGGTGCGCCGTGAACGCGCCGCCGCCGAACACCGCCTGCAAAGTGCGGAAAATCGGGTCAACGGCCTGAACAGCGAAATCGACCACTATTGGCACAAATACCATCACTGCCATGGCTGGAGCAAAGGCATCTGTAAAGCACGTTGGGGACTGGCGGCCAGGGGGGCTGAAGGGGTCAGGATTGGAGCCGATGAAGCCCTGCGCCTGGCCAAAACCCTTGTCGCCCACTTCCCCATCGATCTCGATCCTCGCGTTGCCTTTTACATTGGCGAACGCGATACGGCAAATGGTCTGCTTTATGTGGCCGAAAAAGCCGTCGAGGGGCTTCAAGACCTGGACAGCATCATGGATCGGGCCCTTAAAGTATTGGCCGACGCCCTTGGCAAGGCCGCCGACATCAACATCAAGAAGGCGGAATTCAAGGGTGATCTTCGCGGTGTCATCACCAAGGACGAGCCGGTTGAACTGGCACTGGACGCCGACCTGTTCGGCCTCAACGTCAACGAGAACTTCTCGTTTAAAATTAAAGACATCCCCTATGATGTCGAGCAACTGGGGCTTTTGGGCCTGTATGCCCTGGATCACCTGTTCGAACATGTCATGAAGGATTTGCCGAAAGGCTTCCGGGGCCATGCCCACGCGGTAATTGGGCGCAAGATCGAAGCCAAGCAGATGTCCCAGAAGCAGGAATTGGCGAAATACGGCAAGGATTTCAAGGGCTTCAACAAGCAAGGTGCCGCCATCACGGCGCGCTACAAGGCGTTCAACGCCGCTTACCTTTTAGAACAAGTGGCCATTAAAACCAGCAGCCTGGATCATGAACCGGTCAGCCTGAAACTGAACAATGATTATATCGAAGTCGGCCACACGGGCCTGTGTCTGGCCACCGTAAGCGGCCATATCATCCAGCTTCCTTGCAATAACAAGGATGCGGCGAACCAGAAATGGTCGACCCGTCCGGCCTACGGCGCCGACAGCGTCAAGGAAGCCGGCGGTTACGTGTTCCTGTACCAGCAAGATGGCGGTGCCTGTGTTTCCATGGAAGGCAAATGGACGACGGTGCAAAAGACGTTCGACAAATTCAGCTTCCCGTTCCCGGTTTTCAAGGGCGACAACAAACTGAAGGTCAGCGGCTGCATCAATGCGACGGAGTACTACTGGAAAGTATTGAAGCACGGCGATGGCTGGATGCAGCTTGCCAACCGGGCAAATTCTCATTGCCTGCATTTCTACGATTCAAACGGCGTGCCGAGCACGGCCAAGGCCGAATGGGCACCGTGTGTCGGTTCCGCCAATCAGGTTTACCGCGTCGCCGACAGCACCTCGCCCAAGTACCACAAGGCCGGGGTCGCCTTCAGGTCCGATACCAGCGGCTTGTGTTTCGGCAATGCGGCAAAAGCCGATGAGTCGGTTCATCTGGTAAAATGCCGTGGCAGCAACGTCGCGCTTTACGATTATCTGGTCGATATCCAAGGGCGGGTTAAATTCGTCAACAACCGCACCGGCAGGTGTCTGCAACCCCATGATTATAAAACCGGGGTCGATATGTCAGAGGCCGTCTGTACCCAACTTGATTACCAGTGGTGGGGCGCCATTCAGGTTCCCGGCGGCTGGAAAATCAAGAACGCCCAGACGACTTTCTGCACGGAAAAGGAATACTGGGTTGGTGGCAATCCGGTCGCGCAAGGGTCCTGAGAGAACTGGTCCCTGAACGTCTTCGCGCCGACAACGGCGTATAGTTACGGCACCTATTGGAAAGGGTCATCTTTTGCTCAAGCCATCCCCCTTCATTCCAAATTTGACGCCGCCTATACGATCGCCGAAAGAGAACCCGCCTATACCTTGAAAAAACATGCCGAGGAAAGAGTCGCGCTCGGTCGCCTGAGAAACGATAAAGCCTGGAATCAGAGAATCATTCACCCCGGTTGCTCTCCGACCCAGAATGCAGAACTTAACTACTGGAAAGCGCGAGAGTACGGATGGGATGCATGGCAGGCAAGAATTGAAGTGGCCACAATTGAGGCCCAATGCAGTGCCCGTGTACAGGTGGCAAATACAGCGAA
>CBFDEA010000370.1:0-2900 GCA_965603695.1 uncultured Rhodospirillaceae bacterium
GTCGATCTTAACCGGGCCTTCGGGCATGTTGGCCAGACACTGCTTGATGATTCTCAAGGATTGCCGCATTTCGGCCATGCGGACCAGGTAACGGTCGTAACAGTCGCCGGTTTTGCCGACCGGGATATCAAAATCCATCTGGTCATAGACGTCATATGGCTGCGCCTTGCGGATATCCCAGGGGACCCCGCAAGCGCGAAGGTTAGGACCGCTGAAGCCCCAGTCCATCGCGTCTTCGGCGCTCAATCCGCCAATATCGACCGTGCGCTGCTTGAAAATACGGTTTTCGGTCAGCAGGGTTTCGATGTCGTCAATCATTTGCGGGAATTCATCGCACCATTGATCGATGTCATCGGCAAGGCCGTCCGGCAGATCAGAGGCGACGCCGCCGGTGCGGAAGTAGGCCATGTGCATACGTGCACCCGATACCCGCTCGCAGAATTCCATCAGCTTTTCGCGATGTTCGAACCCCCACAGCATCGGCGTCATGGCACCAATATCCATGGCAAAGGCGCAGACGGTGAAGATATGGTTCAGTTCGCGACCGATTTCAGCGAACAGGACACGAATGTATTGCCCACGCAGCGGTGCTTCGATGCCGAGAAGCTTCTCGGTCGCCAGAACGAAGGCGTGTTCCTGATTCTGCGGCGAGACATAATCGAGCCGATCAAAGTACGGCATCGCTTGGGCGTAATTCTTGTACTCGATGAGTTTTTCCGTACCCCGGTGGAGAAGACCGACATGCGGGTCGGCGCGGTCGATAACCTCGCCATCGAGTTCCAGCACCAGACGCAACACACCGTGCGCGGAAGGGTGCTGGGGACCGAAGTTCAAATTATAATTCTTGATCTGCTTTTCCGACATCAAGCGTCCCCCTCGCCAGCGCCATCGTCAGCCTTCTCGTCGCCGGGAAGCGGCGCATCCATGGCTTCCCAGGGGCTGACAAAATCGAAGCTGCGGAAATCCTGTGTCATCTTCACCGGCTCGTAGACAACGCGCTTTTGCTCGTCGTCGTAACGAATCTCCACATAGCCGGACAGCGGAAAGTCCTTGCGCAGCGGATGCCCTTCAAAACCGTAGTCGGTCAATATCCGGCGCAGATCGGGATGGCCGGAGAAATAAATGCCAAACAAATCCCAGGCCTCGCGCTCCCACCAGTTGGCCGATTTGAAAACGGAGACAACGGACGGCACCGGTTTCTTGTCGGCGGTGCGGATCTTGACCCGGACGCGCTGGTTGTGAGTCATGGAAAGCAGGTTGTAGACGACATCGAAACGCTCTTCGCGGTCGGGATAATCGACGCCGCAGACATCCATCAACACCTTGAACTGGCAATTGACGTCATCACGCAGGAACGTCAACACCTTGACGATGGCGTCGCTGCGCACGCTGACGGCGAGTTCACCCTTGGCGACCTTCGTCGCAGTGACCTCGTTGGGCAGCGCGGTGGCGATCAATTCGCCTAAATCGTTAAGTGCCAGATCCATATTTCCTCGGCGACCTTCAAGTAAGGCCTTGTTATTAGTGCAGTGACGCCTAACGCCACAGTGTTCCCGTTCGCCTGATTTTCTTTTGTAATTGCAGAATACCGTAGATCAGGGCCTCTGCCGTTGGCGGGCAACCCGGAACATAAATATCCACCGGTACAACGCGGTCACAACCGCGCACCACAGAATACGAATAATGATAATAGCCGCCGCCGTTGGCGCATGACCCCATGGAGATCACGTAGCGCGGCTCCGACATCTGATCGTAGACCTTGCGGAAGGCCGGGGCCATTTTGTTGGTCAGGGTTCCGGCGACGATAATGACATCGGATTGCCGCGGCGACGGCCTGGGGACGACGCCGAAGCGGTCAAGGTCGTAACGCGGCATATAGGCGTGAATCATCTCGACAGCGCAACAGGCAAGACCGAAGGTCATCGGCCATAGTGAGCCGGTACGGGCCCAGTTGACGACATGATCGAGGTTGGCGACGACAAACCCCTTGTCGGTAAGCTCACCGGTCACCTGCCCCAGGATGGCGTCCTGTTCGACACCTGGCGGGATCGGCTTGCTTGGATCGACGATCACTCCCATTCCAGAGCTCCTTTACGCCACTCATAGATAAAGCCAACGGTCAAAACACCGAGGAAGACCATCATCGACCAGAAACCGTAAAGCCCGATATCGCCGAGCGAGATCGCCCACGGGAACAGAAACGCGACTTCCAGATCGAAGATGATGAAAAGAATGGCGACCAGATAGAAGCGCACATCGAACTGGCGGCGGGCGTCATCGAAGGCATCGAAGCCACATTCATAGGCAGAGGTCTTGGCAACGTCGGGGTGCTGAGCGGCGACGACATAAGACGCACCGATGCAAATGCCGGCAATCACGATGGCAATGCCTAGAAAAATAAGGATGGGGAGGTACTCTAGTAGTATCTCATCCATGGTGGGGGCCCTTACCCGTCAACCATTAACGGTGACGGCTCTCTGTTTAGTTTGATTCGTTACGCCAAAACTACGTCATCTGCCGCACTTTGGACACCTAAAATTCTCAACAGCCCCGAACTTTCTTAAGGCAAAGTTCTAACACGGAAATGCCCATAGAAAAAAGCCCGCTGTTGGCGGCGACTGCGTTATTGGGAAAATAATTTATTTATATGCGTAACGAAGGAAAATGGCGGGAGTGACGGGACTCGAACCCGCGGCCTCCGGCGTGACAGGCCGGCGCTCTAACCAACTGAGCTACACCCCCAACAAGTGACTTAACCCACAAGGGAGCGTTCATGTAACGGCCCCCCTTGCGGGTGTCAAGACATGAACGGTTTTTTTGCCGGTTTGGGACCGGATTTAGATGGAAATGGTGGGCGATGACGGGCTCGAACCGCCGACATTCTCGGTGTAAACGAGATG
>CBFDEA010000371.1:0-2891 GCA_965603695.1 uncultured Rhodospirillaceae bacterium
CGATATTAACTGCTTGCCTGGGCTGCGGCTGCGGGGGCCTTCTTTTTGGTTTTGGCGGCGAGTTTTTCCAACGCGGCTTTGTCGGCTATTTTCTTGTCGGCGGCTTCCTTGGCGAGGCGTAGTCCGCGGAGCTTGGAGATATGGTCGGCACCTTCCTGGCGCACTTTCTCTTTTTCCTCAAGCGCCTGCTTGCCCTTCTTTTGGGTTGCGGCGAACTGTTGTTCGGCATTTAGTTTTACAGATTTGAACATTTAGATAATCCTAATATTTTTGTTAGTGGCGTCTCGGGGGGTATTTACACGCCCGGCGCAGGGGGGCGTTGTTAACTTTCGGGGGACGACGGTGGTGTCGCATCAGTGCCTAGGGCATCGGACGACGCGGTTTTTGCTTCCCGGGCTTCCTTTTTTGCCGCGGCACGCTTGGCTTTTTTTTCTGCTTGGAGCCTGTCGCGTTCTCTTCGCTCAAAATCGTAGTTGGGCTTTTTTGCCATTTTAGTTCTTTCGGATATACTGCGGGGTATTGATTTATCACCTCACAAGATTTGAGGTGGGCGCCGCCAATGACTCGAAAAGACGTTGGAAATCGGCATTTAAAGCCGTTCCCAGCGCACGGTGGCCCATTAAAACAAGGCCATGGATAAAGTATAAATTGATTATACATGAAACAGGCCGAATAACTAAATTCTAAATTATTTTAATTAATTTGCTCATATTTACATGAACACAAAAGAAGAGGGTGCGCACACGCTCGAAATTCTGTGTTAGATTGACGGTGTGGCATAAGCCGTCGCGTATTATTAGAAAGGCAAAAGAAGATTATGACCAAAGCCAGGGCCCGCCAGCGGGCAAAAGCCAAGTCGGGCCAGAAGATCAAGAAACGAGAAGGCAGCACCGATGCGTCCGATCAAAAAGCCCATCCGGGCAAGTTCGATCCTGGCGCCCTGTCAATTAAAGGACCAAGCATCAACGCCAGCGCCGGTAACTTTGGCGGTGCGAAACGCGGTTCGGCGCGGTCAAAATAGTGCCCCGCAGTTAGCTTTTCTTGCCCCGACATCGACAACCCGTTCAATCGCGGGCCACTGGAGCTTCAGTATGAGTAAGTCATATTAAAGTTGATCTTGAACCCGCGGTACCTACATCATTTTGGACAGGCCCGCCATGATCAGGGTCAAGGCCATGCCTATGATTGGGGGCTAGGCTGAAGCCATAATCAACAGGGCAAGGAGGTTAACAAGCTGGAGCCGCCTAACAATCGATTAAGTATATTAAATAACACAACAAATGCCCGGTCATTATCACCGGGCGGCGTCAAGAACGCCAACAAATGAAAGCCCCGCCAGATAGTTGTGGGGCTTTCTCGTGATATGAGGGGGGCCGGAGTTAGAGGCGGCGGGGCTTGAAGATTTTAGCCGGGCGGGCATTTTTCTCGATGTGTTCGATGACAAGCGAGGCGATATCTTTTTCCGTGACTTTCTCGATACCCTCAAGCCCCGGCGAGGAATTGACCTCCAACACCTTGGGGCCGTCCGCAGCGCGCAGCAAATCGACACCGGCCATGGCAAGTCCCATGGCACGGGCAGCCTTGACGGCGGTCTCGCGTTCCTGCTTTGTCAACTTAACCCGCGAGGCCTTGCCGCCCCGGTGCAGGTTCGAGCGAAAGTCGCCTTCTTCGGCCTGGCGTTTCATGGCGCCTATGACCTTGTTACCCAGCACGAAACAGCGGATGTCGGCACCGTCGGCTTCTTTGATGAATTCCTGCACCAAAATATTGGCCTTCAGTCCCTGGAAGGCGGCAATCACCGACTCGGCGGCTTTCTTGGTTTCAGCCAGAACCACCCCGCGCCCTTGGGTGCCTTCGAGAAGTTTGATGACAAGGGGGGCACCGCCGACGAATTTTATCAGGTCACTGGTCGCCTTTGGCGAACGCGCGAAACCGGTATCAGGCATGCCGATGCCAGACCTGGCGAGGATCTGATGGGCATAAAGCTTATCGCGCGCGACGCCAATGGCAGAGGCCGAATTAAGGCTGAAAACCCCCATCGCCTCGAATTGGCGAACGACGGCCATGCCGTAGAATGTGACCGAGGCACCGATGCGCGGGATAATGACGTCGAAACCTTCCAGTGGTTTGCCACCGATATAAACCTCCGGGCGGTGTGATGTGATGTTCATATAACATTGAGTGGTGTTGATGATTTGCACCATATGACCCATGTTTTCGGCGGCCTCGGCCAGGCGCTGGGTCGAATAGTTATCGGGCTCACGCGACAGGATGCCTATTTTAAGGGTGCTGCGCCGGCCCTTGGTCTTGGGCAAGGTGTCGTAACTATCGGGCGATAACTCCCCTTGTACGCATGACAGGTTCGGATCGACGATAATATTGTCATGCAATGCTGATCGGCCAACCAACATGCGGTACTGCATGGACTCGCGGTTGGTCAGGGAAATTTCGATGGGCCATTCCTGATCACCGACACGAAGCGGCGTGCGAACGATGTAGCGCAATTCCACTTCGCCGTTGGAACTGGTAATTTCGCGCTGGTCGACAAGCTCGGCAGAACAGAATACGACGATGTCCGGGCGATCGGGGACCGGATGAACGCCAAAACGCACTCTCGGCTTGCCGACCCGCCCATAAGGTTCAATCATGAAAGCATGGATCGCCGAGGAGCGCGCACCGGTATCGATCTTGGCAAGAACCGCAGGTAAGCCAAGGCCGGGAAGCTCGACCCATTCCTGCCAGCCGAAGACGAGTTCCTTGTGGTGGAGCGTATTGTCGTTGCCTTCGGGGGTGGCGGGCGGCTTTTTGGTCATGGCTTTAACAATCTGTTCGATTAAGGGTGCCCTAACTTGCCATAGAGCGAACGGCTGTGTCGAGAATAAATTCCAAGG
>CBFDEA010000372.1:0-2891 GCA_965603695.1 uncultured Rhodospirillaceae bacterium
CAAGCGACATGAACAAAGGGGAGTTGATCGACGCGGTGGCCGAGACGACCAATGATACGAAGGCCGGTGCCGCCCGTGCCGTCGACGCGGTACTCGCGGCGGTCGGCCAAGGGCTGAGCCGGTCCGGACAGGTCCAGTTGGCCGGCTTCTTCCAAAACCTTGAGGGCGTCCAGGGTGCCATGATAGAGGGGCTCGTGGATCTCGCCCTTTTGCCTGAGGGCGCTAAAAACATCGCGATAACCTTCGCGCACGGCGAGAACTTTGGCAGGCTCCATGTCCGGGAAAAGCAGGGCGATGGCTTCTTCAAGGGGCAGACCGACCATGGCCCGGACATCCGCAGGCGCAGGCTCTGCAAAACCGTGCGCCGCACAAGCCGCCTGCATACAGGAAATGATCGAATGAGCAGAATCAACCAGTGTGCCGTCACAATCGAAAACGGCGAGACGCAAGGGGTTTGAAGATGAAGTTTGTTGGCTCAACGCAATCATTCCGTATTTACCGCGAGCGCATTAACGCGCACCGGGAACAGGCATGATTAAACGTTGATAGTGGGTAAACTCAACCCCTTATTCATTGAACTGATCCAGTGGTTATTCATAAACAGGGAATTTTAGAATAAAAGTCGCACCGCCGCCTGGGGTATCGACAACTTCAACTGCCCCGTTATGGTTATTAACTGTGCGCTTAACGATAGATAATCCCAAACCGGAACCACCGCCGCGCCTGTCGGAACGCTTGAAACGCTGGAAAATATTTTCTCTCTGTTCCGGGTCAACCCCCCTTCCCCTGTCGATAACCTTAAGCGTCGGACAATCCTTGTCTGTCACATTCAAGGTAATCACGGTTCCCCTTGCCGAATAGCGGATGGCATTTTCGACAAGATTGCGAACGGCTTGTTCAAGCGATGAGATGTTGCCTTTAACGAGAACCGGAACCTTGCCGTCGATGACTTCAATAGACCTGTGTTCCTTGATCGCAAGCGGTGCAATAAGCGTTGCCACATTGCGGCAGACTTCACCCAAATCAACACCGGGCAGGGACCCTTGCGGTGTGAACGGTTCTATGCGGGTCATGGCCAACAACTGAGTGACCAGGCGTGACATATTATCAACATCAAGGCGCAGGGACATGACCTCCTTGGAATCACTTAAATTATCAAGATGGGTTCGCAGCACTGCCAGCGGGGTACGCAATTCATGGGCTACATCAGCGGCAAAATTCCGATGACGTTCCTCACTGTCGCGTAAGGCGTCCTCAACCCGCACATGTTCTGTAATATCGGCCCCGGTACCACGGTAGCCTCGAAACGCACCGTCATCATCAAACACAGGGACCCCATTAATACTGATATGGCGTTGTTGTCCTGTGCCGACAGGGGTGAAGACATAGACCAAATCCCTGAATGGTCGATGGTTGTTCAAGTCTTCCAGGTGTTGTTGCCATTTTTGAGGATTTTCCTTGATCTCATCTTCGCCGACAAGTTCCATGCGGGTCTTTCCCAGCACTGTTTCAGGTGCCATGCCCATGATGTCTTCAGTCCTGTCGGACAAATAGGAAAGGCGGTGATTTTCATCCGTCTCCCAGAACCAATCAGATGCAGACTCGGCGATATTGCGGAAACGCTGCTCACTATCACGAAGTGCAATTTCCATCCGTTTTCGATCGGAGATATCGAGAATTGTCCCAATCAACCCACCAGGACTGCCGTCCCTTTTGGTCCGCACCGCTTTGTGATAAATGACGACCTGATGGTGACCATCGACGGAAATGACATTTGTTTCGTATGTTTGAACCCCGCCCTGGCGAAACAGGGCCTTATCCATATTTTCCTGAGCGTTAGCCACTTCAACTGGCATGAAATCACCAACGGTCCTGCCGATAATTTCTTCCTTGGTGGTTCCGCTAAAACTTTCAAAGGATTTGTTGCATCCTTCATAAACACCATTTTCGTCTTTGTGGTAGACCGGAATGGGAATGGCGTCGATCAGCGATTGCAGAAGATCGTAGCGGTCTCGTAAGTCAACTTCCGCATTTTTACGTTCGGTAATATCGGTAACGGTGCCAATCATCCTTATCGGTCTGCCGTCCTCGAAATGCACTTCGTTTTGTTCATAGACGATGCGCACGTCGCCACCGGGCGTGCAGATCTTGTAATCAATAACGTAGTCGACATTGTCTCTAAGACTTCGCGCCACGGATTCTTCTACACGAAGGCGGTCTTCGGGATGAATTAGCTTTAGAAAGCTACTATATGAGACTTCGAAATTATCTTTGGAAACGCCGAAAATTTGAAAGATTTCGTCAGACCAGACAAGGTTGTCCTCGATGACATCCCAACTCCAGCTGCCGACACCCGAGTGGGGATTTACACCAGCAGCACCGGCTTGTCGCCAACGCCGATAGCAAAAGGCACCAAAGCACAGTGCCAGCCACAACAAGCTGTAGGGGATGATTTCAGAGACCGGGATGCGGTCCGGGACGCGAAAAACGAAAACAACAATGAGTGCCAGCCCACTCAGCCCTGCAATGACGGCAAAATCCTGTCTCGCCTGTTTGCCACGGATTGGGTTTCGCAGCCCAAGCATATCATTCGTCTTCGGAAAGTAGGTAGCCAACCCCGCGCAGGGTATGCACCGATATATTAGCCTCGGCCTTGGTCAATCGCTTGCGCAAGCGCGATATATGGACCTCGACAGAGTTCGACGTCACTTCCTCGCCAAAGCCATAGAGCTTATCTTCCAAGACGTCTTTGGGAACGACCCGCCCGTAGCGGCGCATCAGTTGTTCAAGCACACCCATTTCCCGGCGCGAAACAGAAATAACGATTTCGCCGACGCGGACTTCCCTGGCAGCCGTATCAAAACTGACGTTGCCCGCCGTCAGCGTTAATC
>CBFDEA010000373.1:0-2888 GCA_965603695.1 uncultured Rhodospirillaceae bacterium
AGGTATCGGCATGGCGCTGCAACGCTGGTCGAGCGGTATCTTTGCAATCGGGTATCCGATAGTGCCGGACGACCGACACTTACCGCTTGTCGCCGGACTGGAGGCGCTTGCGGGCCCTTTGCTGGTCGCCGAACTGATCGGGCCGAAGCCTGAACGCGGACTTCTCGGCACCGGTCTTGCGGTCATCAATGCACCCTGGCGTTTTGGCGAGGCGTTAGCTGAGGCCGGCACTGAAATCGCCAGCCGTCTGTTCGGCGAGGACGGCCATCATGTGCTGCGTCAACCGACCGTCAAATAAAACCACCGGCCCTTGAATATTAAGGCAGCTTGGCGGCGCGGGCGGCGGCTTCGTCGGCCAAGACGGTTTCTCCGAGAACCCGGTAAGCGCGTTCCAACCTGACCCAGCCTTCCTTGTTGTCGGGATTTTCCTTCATTTTATTGGCCAGTCGCTCAACCATGGTGCGGATCATCTGATTACGATCCCCTTCGGCCATGCCCATCGCCGCCTTGACATCGGCGTTGCTCGGTCCCGGGGCGACTGACTGTTCGGCCTGGGCGTCGGCGATATCCTGCTGGATCGTTTTAGCCAGCCTCAGTGCCTCGGCGCTGGGTGTTAACGACGCCGGGTCGATGCCTGAATCGCTGGCCGCGCGGTCAATTTGCTGGTTTAGAATGGTCATCCACGGCGCGTTTGCCGGCGACATTGCCGCGAGGTCAATCCACGCCTGCATACCGCCACGAATGTCGTCTTGCTGGACTTTATAGAGACCAAGATAGTACCGCGCCTTGGGATCGGCACGGTCGGCGGCGAGGGCTTTTTCGAACAGGGCGCGGGCTTGTTCCGGTATTTGCGACTCGGCGGTAAGGGTCAGGGCTTCACCGTAATCGACGGCAAATTCAGGACTGTCGCCACTGATCCTATAAACCTCGGCGTAAGCGTCAGCCGAGTCCGGGTAGCGGCCGAGCGATAAATAAGTACGGGCAAGCAGCGTCCAGCCACGCAGATCGTCGGGATTATTTTGCAGGAACGTCGCCAACTTGGCCGCCGACTGGCTGATTTTCTGGTCCTGCTCGTTTTGTGCGGTGGCAGCCCGCATATCCCTTGCCGCAAATGGCTGGTCTGCCCGCTCAGGACTACCCAGGCTTAAATACAGCAGCACCGCACCGACCGGCACGCTTAAGCTCAGAATGACGATCATCGGTGTGTTAGAGCCGGATGCCTGTTCGACCGCCGCCTCCCCACTGTCGGCAGCAGCCAGCATGCGGCGCTTGATCTCGACGCGGGCGGCCCTGCCCTGCTCTTCATTTAACAGACCGCGCTCAAGATCGGCCTCGATCTCCAGCAACTGATCCTTATAGACATTGATGTCGTATTCTTCGCGCGGCGCACTTTGCCCGCCGCGGCGCTTGACAAGCGGCCACAACATGATCGCCAGCACACCCAGGGCGAGGATCGCGGCGATTGCCGAAAATTGCATTAACTCAGCGCTCATATCTTAGATCTCGTCCTTCATTATACGTTCAAGGCGACGGCTTTCTTCATCACTAAGGGCCGCGACCGCTGTCTCTTCCTCATCGCTGCGACGACGATAAAAAATGATGACGACAAAAATGCCGAGGCCGAGAATCAATCCCGGTCCGAACCACAAGGCGTAGGTCGAAACTTTAAAAGGCGGGTCGAGCAGGACGAAATCGCCATAACGCGACACCATGTAATCGAGAACTTGCTGGTTGCTGTCCCCGGCAACCAGCCGCTCGCGGACCAGCACCCGCATGTCGCGGGCCAGATCGGCGTTGGAATCATCAATGGACTGGTTCTGACAAACGACGCAGCGCAAACCTTTGGAAATTTCCCGCGCCCGCTGTTCCAACACCGGATCGTCGAGAACCTCACTGGGAACGACGGCCAGGGCCGGTGACAGACTTAAGGCCAGCAGGAACATGGCTAATATAAATCTCCTCATGATTTGCGTAGCTCCTGCACCAACGGCCACAATATATCATCCCAGTTTTCCTGGGTGATCGGGCCGACATGTTTGTAGCGAATGAAACCGCGCTTATCGATGAGGAATGTTTCCGGCGCACCGGTGACGCCAAAAGCAATCGCCGCTTTGCTATGCGGGTCGTCACCGATCAGGGTGTAAGGATTGCCGCGCCGGGCCAGCCACTTGGGCCCGGCCTCGGGATCTTTCTCGCGCCAGTCGATACCGTAAATCGGTACCAGTCCCTGGGCCTGAATTTTCATCAGCATCGGGTGTTCGGCAAGGCACGCCACACACCACGAGCCGAAGATATTGACCAAGCTGACTTGGCCCATAAGGTCGGCGCTGGAAAAGCCTCTCGTCGATCCTGAAATCGCTTTCAGGTCGAAGGCCGGCGCTTGCTGATCGTTCAGCATTGACGGCATATCCCGCGGGTTAAGCGTCAATCCCTTGGCGAAGTATCCGGCGATGACAAGAAATATCGCCAGCGGCAACAGGTACATCATGCGTTTCATCGGCAGATTTTCCTCATGCCTTTACCGGCCCTGCGGCTTTGCCGCCGCGCCGCGCCGGGGCACCGATACGGTAGCGCCGATCAGAAATGCTGATCGCCCCGCCAAAGACCATAAGCAACGAGCCGACCCACATCCAGGCGACCAGCGGATTGAAGTATATGCGCGTGACGAAGCCACCTTCCGTGCCATCGGGATCGCCGATAACGGCGTACAGATCGCCCGAGATCATGGAATAGATAGCGGCTTCCGTGGTCGGCATCTGACGCACCGGATAATTGCGCTTCTCGGCTCTCAGGGTGGTCACTTCACGGCCATCCTTGGTAACTTGGAAAACCCCTTCGATGATCGTGTAGTTCGGCCCCTGGGCCTGACGCGCGCCTTTGAAGGTGTA